>JAIFMR010000116.1 GCA_020048255.1 Rhodoferax sp.
GTTATTTGGGCGGGTTGCCGGCGATTCGCTGAGTTGACCGCACCGCAACTTGCATCTCGAAGGGCTGGTCTTTTCTAAGGCTAGCCCTTTTTTCATATGCGGCAAAGCTATTTATTTGAGAGCATTAAACAACCATATGACCACCGCCAGAACCCTCTGGAAACTCACCCGTTTGGTTCTCCACATCCTGTCCGGCCTGTTCACCATTGGGCTGATCTTCCCAAAGCTCACGGCCCCCCAAAAATCTGAACGAATCAAGGCTTGGTCCCTTACCCTGCTTGGGCAAATAGCTATTAAATTAGAAGTGACAGGCAGCACACCCACCGCTGGCCCCTTGCTGCTGGCCGCCAACCACATTTCATGGCTCGACATTGTGGTGATGCAAGCCGCTGTCCCCTGCCGCTTTGTGGCCAAGTCAGATGTGCGCCACTGGCCCCTGATCGGTACCCTGGCCAACGCCGCTGGCACCTTGTTCATTGCCCGCGAATCCAGCAGAGACGCACTGCGGGTGGTGCACCAAATGGCCGAATATCTGCAAGCGGGTGACGTGCTGGCCATTTTCCCGGAAGGCACTACCAGCAATGGACGTCAACTGCTGCCCTTTCATGCCAACCTGTTCCAGGCCGCCATTGCGGCCAACGCACCTGTGATGCCCGTGGCCCTGCAGTTCTCAGACGTCGCCACGGGTGCGGTGAGTCTGGCGCCTTGTTACATTGACGACGACAGCCTGCTGGTGTCGATCTGGCGCACCCTGAGCGCCCCCCCATTGCTGGCCGAGGTGCACTTTGGCACCTCACAGCCACCCCAAGGTCGCGACCGCCGCACCTTGTCGCGGGACATTCGCTCGGCGGTGGATACCTTGATGACGGGCTGATGGCCCATGCGCAGGTCCTCTGAATCTACCCCAGCGTCAAACCGTACAGACTCAAAACTGACATACATTTGTCACAATTAAACAGTAATATTGTTTTTATGAAAAACGGTACATTTCTGGCAGCCATCGACCTGGGCTCGAACAGTTTTCGTCTGGAAATTGGGCGATACGACCATGGACAGATTCAACGCGTGGACTACCTGAAGGAGACCGTGCGTTTGGGCAACGGCTTTGACGATGAACGCAACCTGTCCTTTGAAGCCATGACCCGCGGCTGGGAATGTCTGGCGCGTTTTGCCGAGCGCTTGGCCGGTTTTGGCGCCGCGCAAGTGCGCGCCGTGGCAACCCAGACCCTGCGCGAAGCCAAAAACCGCGACGAGTTTTTGAAGCTGGGCTGCAAGATTTTGGGCTTCCCCATTGAAGTGATTGCCGGCACCGAAGAAGCCCGGCTGATATACCAGGGTGTATCGCACCTTTTGCCGCACAGTGCCGAGCGCCGACTGGTGATTGATATTGGTGGGCGCTCCACTGAATTGGTGCTGGGCAGCGGCACCCAGACCACGCAAACCGCGTCGTACCGGGTGGGCAGCGTGGCCTGGTCCATGAAGTACTTCCCCAACGGTGAATTCACCGAACAAACAATGTACCGCGCCGAAATTGCAGCCCAGGCGGTGCTGGAAGAATCTCTCATGAGTTACCCCCGTGACCAATGGGACACCGCCTATGGCGCATCCGGCACGGTGGGTGCGGTGGCCGATGTGCTGCAAATAGCTGGATGGCCCCCAGGGCAAATCACCCGCGAGAGCCTGAACTGGTTGGTCAAGTGCCTGCTACGTGCCGGCACCGCACAGAATTTGCGTCTGGAGGGCCTCAAGGACGATCGACGCGCGGTGATTGGCGGCGGCGTCAGCGTGCTGCGCGGCCTGATGGAGTTGCTGCGCATTGACACCTTGCAGGTAGCGCAAGGTGCGCTGCGTCATGGGGTACTGCTTGAAATGGTCGAGCGTGATGCGCAAGGCGCCGACGCCAGAGATATGTCGGTGCTGCGTCTGGCACAAAAATTTGCGGTGGACATGGCCCAAGGTGAGCGTGTCAGCCGGGTCGCTGCGCGTCTTCTTGAGCAAATCATGCCCACGGATTCAGCCAACGCAGCTGGCCTGAAACGCAAGCTCCATTGGTCTGCCCTGTTGCATGAAATCGGCATGGTCATCTCCAACAGCGACTATCACAAACACGGCGCCTATATTTTGGAAAATGCCGACACGGTGGGCTTCAGCATGTCTGAGTTGTATCGCTTGGGGTTACTGGTCTTGGGGCATCGCGGCAAGTTGAAAAAGCTCGACACCGGATTTGAAGAACCGGAATTTGTCTTGTTGCTGCTGGCCTTGCGCCTGGCGGTGATTTTGTGCCATGCGCGCCAGGATCCGCATGACCTGGGCACGGTCCTGACGTGCAACCGCAAGCTCCAGCGCTTCACGATGACGGTGGATGACAGCTGGGTCACTGACTACCCACAGTCGGCCCACCTGCTGCGCCAGGAATCAGCTGCGTGGCAAAAGACGCCCTGGACATTTGAGCTGATTCAGGCTTAGCGCTTGTCAGGTGTCACGAAGCCGTCACGGGGCAGCGCTATAAAGAAGACATGAGCACCCCAAAGACCCCACCGCATCCAGACACCCTGCCAGTGGACGGCACACCGCCGTGGAACCCGGAAGTCTGCCTGGACCTCATCAAACAACTGTGGCTGCTGCGTCGGTCCATGCTCGACCGTGAAGCGGTTTTGAAAGCAGAGATTGACCGGGTTCTGCCAGAGCACCAGCAGAGCGCCAGAAATCTCGTTCACTACCTGACCCTGCGCAGTGTGGACATGCGACAGATTCAGGAGCAACTGGCCTGGTTGGGGCTGTCCTCGCTGGGCCGATCCGAGTCGCATGTGCTGGCTAGTCTGGACAAGGTTCTGGGCATCCTGCACCGCTTGACCGGACAAACCTGGGAAGATAAATCCGGCGAAGAGCCTGCCGGCAGCGTCAGTAGCCGTGAGCTCGCCAAAAGACACACCACCCAGCTGCTGGGCCAAGCCCCCGCAGACCGGCCGGTACGCATCATGGTCACGCTGCCCTCTGCCGCAGCCACCGACTTCAGCGTGGTGCACGATCTGGTCTACGCCGGCATGGATGTCGCACGCATCAACTGTGCGCACGATGGCCCGATTGAATGGCGCACCATGGCCGCCAACGTGCACCGCGCAGCAAAGTCTGCCCAGCGCCACGTCAAGATTTTGATGGATCTGGGTGGCCCCAAAATCAGGACTGGCGAAGTGGCCCTGCGCGCGCCCGTCTTGAAACTCAAACCAGGTAAGGATGAGTTCGGACGCGTCTATCGTCCGGCCCGGCTGGGTTTGCGTCCGATCAGTGGCACCCATGATCTTGCGGGTGTGGATGCCTGTGTCGGTGTCTGGGAAATCTGGCTGGAGCGGCTCAAGGTGGGGACCAGCATTGAGTTTTCTGACTCGCGCGGTGCCAAGCGGCATTTGCTGGTGGTCCACGTCGACGCCCATGGTGCCATTGCTGAGGGTCTTCAAACCGCCTACCTGACCCCTGAAACCGTGCTGATCATTGGTGGCAGTGAGGGCAAGAAAAAGCACTCCACGCTGGTTTGCCAGATTGAACGGCTGCCAGGCGTCTTGCACTTGCATCGCGGTGACATGCTGCGATTGACCAAAGAAGGCCTTGGCCAAGCCGCAGCGGTTGAAGACGATACAGACGACAGCAGCGCCGAGCGAGCGCACATTTCATGCACCCTGCCGCAAGTCATCGACCAGGTTCATGTGGGTGAGCGCATCTGGTTTGACGACGGCCGCATTGGCGGGGTCATCCGCTACACCACCGCCGATTGGCTGGACATTGAAATTGTCCACGCCCGCGATGGCGGTGAAAAGCTGGTGGCAGACAAGGGGATCAACCTGCCCGACAGTCAATTGAACCTGCCGGCACTGAGTGAAGACGACATTGAGGACCTGACCGTGGTGGCCATGGAAGCCGATATGGTGGGCCTGTCCTTCGTGCAAAAGCCCGCCGATGTTGACCTGCTGCGCAAACATCTGCACCGACTCAAGCGGGACGACATGGGCATCGTCCTTAAAATTGAAACCCTGCAGGGGTTCGAGAATTTGCCCGAACTCATGCTTGCCGCCATGGCAGCCAAAGCCGCTGGCGTGATGATTGCACGCGGTGACTTGGCGGTGGAATGCGGTTACGAACGGCTGGCCGAGGTGCAGGAAGAAATCCTCTGGTGCGCCGAAGCAGCCCACATGCCGGTGATCTGGGCCACCCAGGTGCTGGAGTCACTGGCAAAAACCGGCTTGCCTTCCCGGGCCGAAATATCCGATGCCGGGCTGGGTGTGCGTGCCGAGTGCGTGATGCTGAACAAGGGCCCCTACATCACCGAAGCCATCCACACCCTGAACGACATTTTGAAAAGAATGGGAACCCTAAGTAAAGGCCTGACAGCAGCGCAGATGGCAGCGCCAGTCACCGTGGCACGCTGCTGCTGTTAGACCGTCGCACGTTCATAGAGGCCGGCACCCGCCAGCTTGGCATCGTGCTTGGCCAACGCAGCCAGGTTGGCCACGTCTTCGGCCTGAGAAAACTGCCCGGCCTCTACCACCACAGCACCAATGGATACGGTCGTGATGGGAAAGAAACGCGCCACCCCATGGCGGTCTTCTGCGTGAATTCCGCCAGCCAATTGGGCAGCCGCATCAAATAAGTTGACAGCTTGCGCGTTGAACTCAATCTTCGCTTTGGAACAACATGATGAAGTCATCACCCCCTACATGCCCCAGAAAATCGCGCTGGGAGTCGCAGTGCTTCTTGGCAATCTGTGCCAGCAACCGAATCATCTCGTCGCCGCGCCAATAGCCATAACAATCATTGAAAGGTTTGAAGTTGTTCAGGTCGGCGTAACAGGCTGCAAACCGGCTTTGTTTTTTCAGCAGGCGCTCAATATGCTGGCTGATCGGAATATTGCCTGGCAAAAATGTCAGGGGGTTGGCGTGGCGAGCCGCCTCAATACGGGTTTCAGTCACGGAGCGTACCAACTGGTCGCCGGTCCCCAAACCAACATATCGCCCGTTATCGGTCACGATGAATCCATCGGTCAGGTAGCGCTGATCTTCTGATGTCAAGATGCCCACCAACTCGTCAACTCTATGACTTTTTTCAATGACTCGGGGATGCATATTGGCGTTGAGGAGACAGCTTTTGCGCCCGGACAAATCCCTGTAATACAGCTTGGCGTATTCATTTAAAAAATGCAGTCGGTTGATGATGGCCACAGGACGATCTTCCTGCAGCACGGCCACCGCGTGCAATTCGGGGTGCGCCAAAAACAGGGTTGCCACCTCGTCATTGGTGGTTTTCACGGTGGCAGTCGGTGCGTTCAAAAATACCAGCTGACTCAACTGCCCGGTGGGGGCAACTTTGCTCACCTGTGGATAGACTGCGATGTCGCGCTCGCCCAGAAGAATCGCCGCGGCCGCGCCAATGCTTTGGAGTGGCTTGGCATCAGGACGGCCGAAATAATAGCCCTGTCCAAAGGTCAGCCCCAGATCGCGAATGACTTTCAAATCTTGCGGGTTCTCAATGCCCTCCGCGACCAGCGCCGTGTCAAAGATTTCAGCAATTTGTATCAATGCCCGCACAGTCTTCAACTTATCAGCGTTCTCACTGATGTTCTGGATGAAATACTTGTCGATCTTGACTATTTCCGGGCGCAGTTGTGACCACAAGCGCAGGCTGGATCGTCCATCACCGAAATCATCCAGCGCCAACGAAAATCCTTTCGACCGCAAATCTTGCACGACCTGCGCCAATCGATCCATATCACTGACTCGTTCGTGCTCGGTGATTTCCAGAACGATGGTGCGCGGCAACACACCCAGCAATCTCAGTTGCCCCAGCAGCCCCGACATACCCCTGCGCAAAACCAGCTCCATCAAAACAGCCGCGCTGATATTGAGAAAGAGCCTGCCCGCAGCTTTAAGCTGACCCCAGGCTCTGAGCTGGGTCAAGATACAAGCCATCTCAAATTCATACCCCAGGTTTTCTGCAGCTGCAGCCACCAGCAAGGTGTCGGGGTTCTGCAGCGAGCTCTCCACAGGACCTCGAATCAACGCCTCATGGGCATAAACGGACGCCGTATCCAACCCGACGATGGGCTGAAAAACCGCGTGCAAACGCTGATCCTGCAACAACATCGCCAGTGGACCCTGGCCTCCAGTAAACATCCAATTTTTTTCGCTTGGACGCTCAGGCTCTAAGTCGGGCACCAGGGCCGAACCAGATAAGAAAGAAGGGAACATCAAAAATGCTCAAAAGTAACTTACGCCGTTCGCCTGAGAGCCAGCATGGTGAAGTCGTCTTCGAGTACCTCTGTCCCGGTGAAGGTCGCCACCTGACGTCGCATTTCATCAAGTACATTCTGCAAGGGTTGCACCTGAAGGTCGCCCATCAGTTTTCTGCATCGCTCTTCTGAAAATTCTTCTTTAGATTCATTTTGTGCTTCGGTTACACCATCGGTGTAGCACACCAAAACATCGTTCGTCGCCAATGTCTTATGCAGGGCAGCATAACGGGCACCGGGCAACGCGCCCACCAAGGGTCCTTTGGGAATGACCAGGTCGCTGATCTGGTCTGCAGCACAAAGAATGGGCGGGCAGTGCCCACCATTGGAATAGACCAAGGCACCCGAATCAACTTCAAGAAACCCACAAAATATGGTGAGAAACAAATTGGTGTCGTTGTTAATGCACAGACGCTCGTTCAATTGGGTTAAAAGTTCATCTGGTGCGAAGGTGTTCATGGCCAAAATGCGAAGCAGTCCAATCGCACGGGCCATAAACAACGCTGAGGCAATGCCATGGCCAGAAACGTCACCAATGCAGAAAAACAGCAAGCGATCACGGACAAAAAATGCATCAAAGAGATCACCACCAATGTTGGATGCAGGCTCCATCACCCCGCATACTTCAACATCCTGCCGACCTGGAAACAAGGGTCGCTGCAAGGGCAACATGCTGGCCTGCAGTTGGCGCGCGACATGGAGGTCCTTGCGCAAATGTATCAACTCCAACTGTTCGCTTTGGGACTTGAGCGCTTGGGTGGTCGAACGTCGCAAGCGTTCGCTCAGCAAAATCATGACGTTCGACGCCACGCCGGGCAGCGTCATCAGTCGGTTCCAGAATATGTCCTGAGGCACCTTAAGCACCTGAGCCTCGGTCTGTGCCACCACCCATCCTGAGACAGGTTTGCCATCGATGGCCGAAAGTTCACCCACACACTCCCCTACCGCAATCGGAACGATTGTGTTGGCATGGGTGCGTTGATCAAGGTGAACCGCCAATGAGCCTGACAGCGGAATATAGACATTGAAGTTTGACTCACCTTGCCTTAACAGGACGGCATCCGCCGTCAAGTTCAGCACCTCGCAGTCCCTCACTGCGTGCAAGATGGCGCTTGCATTTGCATTGCGGAATAAAGGGATCGATGCAAAATCAAACTGATCTGCGTCAAATTCAGCCGCGCCGAGTCCTTGGCCCTCACTCATCGGAGTGCGCCCATTTCACCCCAAAACTAAGGTGGTTGTGACCGTCGCTGTAACGATAACTCTGCTCATCGGAAAAACTACGAATCATCAGCAAGCCCAGACCGCCTGGCTCAGCCTCTGCCAGGGTGGTTGGCCGAGAACTGAGCTGCACCAATGTCGAGTTGAAGGCTGCGCCGCTGTCCGTGATGGTGACCATCGCCTGATGACCAACGGCGTCATGCCTGATCTGTAGAACGACATGGACCAGAGGCCGGATAACTGATGAATCACCGTGGCTGATGATGTTGGCCAAAATTTCATTCAAACAAATATCAAGTCGGTCAAGCTGTGCTGTGGGCACGCCTAACGCGATCGCTGACCTGGCGAGCCAATCAGAAGCCAAGCGGATATTCGACCCATCAGCTTCAATGGTCAGATCAGCCATCTGACTGCTGTGGCCGGTCGCCATACATCAATCAGGCCAGGGCAGCCTTGTCGGCTTCTGCCAAATCAGCAAACATGGGAATCAAAGCATCAATGCCCGTAACTTGCAAGGTCTTGGCCACGCCGCTGTTGTCGCCAAAGAATAAAACCATGCGCCCACCGCGCAGTTGGAGGGCTTTGGCGTTGGTGATGAACTCACGGATACCAATCGATGCCAAAAAACTGACCTCGGTCAGGTCCACAACCACCCGGCGTGCTGACGATGCCGCCAAATTTGTGAACTTCAGAGAAATGGCCTCGGTACCAGGCATGTCAAGACGCCCAACAAGCTTGATGCGTCGCAAGGTGTCGCTGGCATCTTCAAAAGTAATAACCATGGAAATTGATCTCAACTTAAACGATGGGCCATACAGTGTCAGCGGACATGGTAGCCGTGATTTGTGAACTTTTTGTGACAGCCGATGAGTGCATGCACCGTGGTGATGTCACAGGGATGTCACTCAAGGGTTAAATACTTTGGCACTGTGGCAACAAAGCAGGTGTGGCCCTGAGCCAATGCAGTGCAGACACTTTTTTATTCGCAATCTATAGGAACTCTCAGATCATGGAAAACAACGCATACCGCAGCCGTCGCGATTTTCTGGTGACATCGGCATCAACCGCAGTCGCCGTCACATTGGGCGGCTCGTTGGCCGCATGTGGTGGCTCCGACGCACAACCCGCCACCTTCAGCTACGGTGTCGCAAGTGGCGACCCCCGGGCCGACCGCGTCATTCTGTGGACACACGCCAAGTTTCCCGACAGCACGGCTGCAGTCGCATTGACCTGGCAAGTGGCTAGCGACAGCGGCTTCACCAAGATCGTCAGCACCGGCCAAATCCATGCTACTGAGTCGAGCTCTTTCACAGCGAAAGTGGATGCCACGGGCCTCAGCGCTGGCACCGCCTATTTCTATCGTTTCCTGGATTCGATGGGTACAGCGTCTGTGGTGGGCACCACCCGCACGCTGCCTGCAGCGAATGTGTCAAGCGTGAAGTTGGCTGTGTTCTCCTGCGCACTGTATTCGGCTGGCTACTTCAATGCCTATGACGCTGCAGCCAAATCTGATGCGCAATACGCCCTTCACTTGGGTGACTATCTGTACGAATATGGCGCTGATCCAGCCAAATTTGGCAACACCGATGCTTTGACGGGTACCACTGCAGTATCTTTGAACCGAGTGATCAGTCCTGCCAATGACATGGTCAGTCTGAGTGACTACCGGACACGTCATGCGTTGTACAAGTCAGATCCCAGTTTGCAGGCATTACACGCCAAAATGCCCTGGATCACGGTGTGGGACGACCATGAATTCGCCAATAACGCCTATGTCAACGGTGCGGAAAACCACGACAACACAAGCCAGGGAAATTGGCTCACGCGCAAAAATGCTGCCGCCCGTGCCTATCACGAGTGGATGCCCATTCGCACTGATGCCACAGGTGATCTACTGAAGATTTACCGCAGCTTTTCGTTTGGCAACCTGTTCACGCTGCATATGCTTGACACCCGCATTGAAGGGCGCGACCAGCAGTACGACAGCTTTGGCGATACGGATGGTGGTTTGGCACGTTATGCCAATGGCTTAGGAACTGGCGCTGATGCCACCAGGAAAATGATTAGCGCAACGCAGCAAACCTGGCTCACTCAAGGTCTTGCGACTTCTACAGCCACCTGGCAACTTTTGGGAAATCAGGACATCATGGCCCGCATGTGGTTCCCGGGTTCGGTACTGCAGGCACAAGCAGTGGCTACAGCCAGTCCGACCCCGACCAATATGCAGGCCGTGCAAACCGCTGTCACCGACTACCTGACCGCCAAGGGTGCGCGTGCTGGCGCTGCATTGGGCGGCCCAGCCATTACCCCAACACAAGCCGCGTTGCTTAACCCGGCGATCAACCCGCTGCTGCCCTACAACCTGGACGCCTGGGATGGTTACCCCAGCCAACGTGAAGCGATATTGCAAACTGTCAAGGCACAGGGTAAGAAGTTGGTGGCACTGTCTGGCGACTCCCATAACGCCTGGTTTGCCAACTTGACATCACTTGCTGGTGACAAAGTGGGTGTTGAATTCGCAACCTCCTCGGTCACGGCACCTGGTTTCGAAAGTTTCGGTTTGGGTGGCTTGGCCAGTGCGCTTGACGGTAGCGCGTTGGTGCCTCAATTGGGCACAGCCGCTATTGGCGCCGGGCTAGGCCTGGTCAACGACCTGAACTATACCGACAGCAGTCGCCGAGGCTATCTGGTAATGACCGTCACATCGGACGCCGTCAAAGGTGAATATGTCTTCACCAGCACCGTCAAGTCACGCACGTACAGCGCGAGCGTCGGTAGAACCATCACGGTGGCTTCCAACGGCGCAGTGACTTACAGCTGAACGTGTGGCCGATTCTGTGTTGACAGGGTCGGCCACAGTCACAACAGTGCAGTCCGACATACCCCGAACGTCCTACATTGTTCTTTACCGACCGAATAATTTGCGTGCGAAACCAAGCCTATGACACGGCGAATGCGTCGTTATCCACCCGTCATCAAATTGTCAAAAAAGTATCATCAATTTGTGATCTTCGCCGCATAAGCTTTGGTTCATGAACTTACCCAAAGACCTTCTTGTCGAATCCTTCACTGCACAAGCGTCAAGCCTGAGGATTGCGGTTGTGACAGAAACGTTTCCGCCCGAAGTGAACGGCGTGGCTATGACTTTAGGACGCATCATCGACGGCCTGGTACGACGGGGGCATAGCGTCCAACTCATCAGACCAAGACAAGCCAGTGAAGACCCAGAGTTATCACTGAACGGGGTAGAAGAAATCCTCGCGCCAGGGGTGCCATTACCCACTTATGCCGACTTGCGATTTGGCCTGCCATCCAAAAGACGACTCACCCAGCTTTGGCTGGCCAGGCGGCCCGACATCGTTCATGTCGTTACCGAGGGGCCACTCGGATGGTCTGCCGTAGCGGCCGCCCAGAAGCTACAACTCCCCGTCACCAGTTCGTTTCACACCAACTTTCAAAGCTACTCCAGTCACTACGGTCTCAACCTGTTGAAAGTACCTATCGAGAGTTATCTGCGCAAGCTGCACAACCGCACCAGTGTCACCATGGTGCCCACACGTGCCCTGATGTTTGAATTGCAGCAGCGTGGTTATCGCAACCTGGCCTTACTGGCCCGCGGTGTGGCATCAGATCTATTTTCTCCATCAAAGCGATCCCGGTCACTGCGCAAAACATGGGGCGCCAACGATGATGATTTGGTGGTGCTGCTGGTCGGGCGTTTGGCCAAGGAAAAGAATGTCCGCCTTGTGATTGAAGCCTATCGCGCCATCCACAACAATCACCCCAGCGCCAAACTGGTGTTTGTCGGGGACGGGCCGATGCGCATTGCGCTGCAAGCGGCATGCCCATGCGCGATATTTGCTGGCGTTCGTCAGGGTGACGACCTGGCGACCCACTATGCTTCAGGCGATCTTTTTCTCTTTCCAAGTTTGACTGAGACCTATGGCAACGTCGTTCCCGAAGCGCTGGCCAGCGGTTTAGCGGTGGTTGCCTACGCCAGTGCTGCAGCCCAAGAGTTAATCACCTCCGGTGCCAACGGTTTGCTGGTGCAGGTTGAAGATGAAGAACAGTTCATTCATTGTGCAGCGTCCGTAGCGCAAAGTCCGGAGCTGCTTGCCAAATTCAAGAGTGCGGCAAGACCCAGCGTGTCGCACCTCAACTGGGAGTCGATTTTTGACTGTTTTGTCAACCATCTCACACACGTTGTGAGCGCAAGCGGTGCCGGCTTTCATCCAAGGGACATCCGGCGCCTTTCCATCGAAACGGTTACCCGAGCCACCGCATAAGGGGCTGCCCCATCTTGATGCGAGAGTTCTCTTGCAGACCGTTGACCATGGCAAATCCTTTGGGTGCCAAGACGATGACTGTAGATCCATGCTGAAACCATCCCATTTCTTGCCCCTTGGCAAATTGTGCATCGCAGTCGATGGTCTTGGGTCCGGCGTATTTCAGATGAAAAAGCACATCCAGAAAATGCAGGCGAATACTCGCCACCAAAATGGCCGCCACAGGCACCAGCGCCACCACTTGTCCAGCACAGGGCGTATCGCCCAACAGCCTGGTTCGAATGAAAGCACGTTCATTTTTGCAAAACAGCTTCTCGACCCGCTTGAGTGCAATCGGATTGACGTTCCAGGTATCACCAGAAAAGTAACGCACGTGTTCAACCTGGCAGTTGTAGGGTGCGTGAAAACGGTGGTACATGCTCGACGTCAAGCGCAGCGTGACATACGTGCCATCGCGCCAATTTTCAACATCTTCGTCTGGCCCGATCAGATCTTCCAGTGTGTAGGGAAACCCTTTGGCCTGAAATACTCGGGCACCCATGATGTGGCCATGGGCGCCTACGATGGCATCTACCGGACTGCACATGACATCGGCACGTGCCGTCACAGGGCGCACGCCCGCTTGAAGCTCACGTGTAAAGCAATCATGCATGCTCGTGAAATGGGTGCGTTTGGCCTCACTCAAATCCAGATCAGTAAAAAACTTCCACGTGCCGATCGATGCATCGCGCACCCAGGGCTGTTCGATTTTGCTGAACCAGCCCAAAAAACGCGTCACAGCATGACGCGGCAAACGGTTGGTCAGGAGGAAGTTCAGGTTCTCGCTACTGAGTATTTTTTGAATTTGGGTACGAAAACTCATCTGTGTTTCCTCTGAGATAAATATTGCTTTGAAAGTGGCTGTTCATGAATGAAACTTTGAACCTGAACGCTTGGTTGCTCTACAGTGCGGGCGGCGTTGTTTTGCTGTGGGGCTTGACCCGTGTACACCAGCGGTTTGAACTGTCTTTGGCCAAACACCGCTCCCTCGCTGGCCACCCACGCACGGCACGCCGGATTGCTGCGCTTCTGCCCAATTACGCTTACCCTGAAGACCAGATGTTGGCAATTGACGGCGCGCCGGACGATGTCATATGGCGTCGACGAACTGCGTTTGAACGCCTGTTGGCTCATTACAAGATGCGTTATGCCAAAAGCATGGGCCAAAGCCTTGCCGCCGCGGAAGGACTGTCGGACCTGAAGTTTGTGAGCGCTTATCGCGTGCCGTTTCAATTCAAAAACATGGTGAATCAGGGACTCAAGATCCCATCGTTCGTTCAATCCACTTCGGGCGTCACCGTTACTGATCTGGACGGTAATGTTTTTTATGATCTGACCGGCTCCTACGGCGTGAATTTGCTGGGAAATGATTACTACAAAAGTTGCATCGACCAGGGTGCTGACCTGGTGCGTCAACTCGGCCCTGTCTTGGGTACTTATCACCCCGTCGTGGCGGACAACACACAGCGTCTCAAAGCGATTTCGGGCATGGATGAGGTAACGTTTCACATGTCGGGTACAGAGGCTGTCATGCAAGCGGTACGCTTGGCCCGTTACCACACCGGACGCAGCAAGGTGGTTCGATTTTGCGGTGCCTACCATGGCTGGTGGGGTGATGTCCAACCTGGCATCGGCAACCCCATTGCCGCCAATGACACCTTTACCCTTGCTGAGATGGGTGCGGGCACGCTTCGGGTGTTGCGTCGACGCAAGGACATTGCGTGTATTCTCGTCAACCCATTGCAAGCCTTGCATCCCAACACGGCTGCACCCAGCGATTCCTCTTTGCTCGACAGCTCTCGAAAGGCTAGCTTTGACAAAGCCAAGTACACCGCCTGGCTGAAGGAACTGCGTCAAATCTGTCACGACAAAGGAATTGCCTTGATCTTTGATGAGGTATTTGTCGGCTTCCGTCTGGCAAAACGTGGCGCGCAGGAATACTTTGGTGTCAGCGCCGATTTGGTGACCTACGGCAAAACTCTGGGCGGTGGCCTGCCTGTTGGGGTGGTTTGCGGCAAGCGGCAGTGGATGAGGCGCTTTCGTGACGATGCGCCGGCAGACATTTGCTTTGCACGCGGTACCTTTAACTCGCACCCCTATGTCATGGGTGCCATGAACGTGTTCTTGCAGCGCCTGGAGGGTGATGAAGCCAAAAGTATGTATGCCAGCTTGGACAACACCTGGAACACCCGGGCAGCGCAATTGAACCAACAGCTGATCGATGCCAAAGTGCCGGTCCAGGTCGCTCATTTGTCGTCGATTTGGACCGTGTTGTACACCCAAAGCGCTTGTTACAACTGGATGTTTCAGCACTATCTGCGTCAAGAAGGAATCGCCTTGAGCTGGGTCGGTACCGGGCGCATCATTTTCAGTCTGAACTTTTCCGACGCTGACTTCGACGAAGTGACAACGCGCTTTGTGCGCGCGGCACTCGCCATGCAAAAAGATGGCTGGTGGTGGGAGTCTGGCAAGAGCGACAAGGCCATCAAGCGCCGGATAGTGCATGAACTGCTGCGGGCCCGGTGGGGGACCCCTGCCTCACTGCCCGCCTGACCCACGGGCTAGCGTGGCGCGATGCGCTCGCCACGCAGCAAAGCCAAAGGAGCACGGTGGTAGAGGTAAATGTCGTGAAACGGATCGGTCAAAATTTTGCTCATCCAGACCAGTCCCGCCATCACACCTTTTAGAAAAAATAAGTGAATGGTGCGAAACAACAATCCACCCACGCCAATGACCAGCCAGATGTAACCCATGTTGTGAACAAAGTCCGTCATGGTGGACGCCGGCGGCAACAGGCCGAAAGCGCTCGGATCCAGCAAGAGCAGCACCGGTGAGACCGCCCAAATGCCGATCAGCACGACCTTTCGGCGCAGGTTGTAGCCAACCTTGATGGCTTCCTTGTGCTCATTGCTGGCCTGATTCACCTCGTCATAACCCAGCGGCTCAAAGAAAAAGTGGCCCGCCTGCCGACTGGTCATCGACACCAACCATCCAATCAAAGCTGCAACCGCTGGATCCCAGAACAGACATGCGTATGCCAATATAAAGCTGATAGCACTCAAAAAATGCAAAGACTGGTTGATGCGGTCATGGTGATAGTAGCGATGGTCATCCCAACGCTGAATGGCCAGTTGTTCAAAAAATGCATTCATGTTTCATCTCCGGTTGAGTTCAATGGACAAAGTCATCTGCGCATCAGCCAATCCGGCAGCCCGACGGACAGCACCGGGAACCAGGAAATCACCAAGGTCCCCAGAAAAATGGCCAACACTGCAGGCAAAACGGCCAACGCCACGTAACGCAAGGGCTTGCCAAACATGGCTGACGCAAAATAAATGTTCATGCCGGCGGGTGGCGCCAAAAAGCCCATTTCCATGTTGGCCAGAAAAATGATGCCGAAGTGCACCGGGTCAATGCCATAGCTCATGGCCACTGGCAGCAACAGAGGCACCAGGAACACAATGGCCGCGAATATCTCCATCAACGAGCCTGCCGCGAGCAAGAACACATTGAGCACCAGCAAGAAAACGTACTTATTGGGAATGACACCTTGCACCCAGTCGATCGCGTCATTGGGTAGCCCGCTGTCCACCAGATAATTGGTCAGGCCCAAGGCCATGCCCAAAATCAGCATCACACCACCAATCACCTGAGTGCAATCAGTCAGGCATTTGCCCAAAACAGCCCAGCTCAGCTCACGGTGGGCCAGTGTCTGGGTGGCGATGGCGTAGGCTGCTGTCAACGCAGCGCTTTCGGTCGGTGTGGCTAGGCCGCTGATGAGCGAACCAATCGCAATCGCTGGTGCCGCAATTTCCCACTTGGCTGCCCACAGTGTCGGGAGGACCTGCTGGCGTGAAGGCTCTGGCGTGTCGACCCGGGCCGGGCTCGCAACCAGGCCCCCGCGCCGCAAGAAGCCGCCAAAGATCAGCAAAAAGAAGACCATGACGATGGCGGGAACAACACCTGCAAGAAACATCGTGTTGATCGGCACCCGCGCAATGATGGCGTACATGATCAGTGGCACCGACGGCGCCAAAAGCACGCCTAAAGCGCTGGCACTGGTCACCAGGCTGATGCCACGCCGCTCAGGCAGCCCTGCTTGTCGCAGAAGCGGCAACAACAATCCGCCCAGTGCCAAAATAGTGACACCACTGCCACCGGTGAATGCCGTAAAAAACGAGCACAACACGGCCGCAGCGACCACCGTACCGGCGACTCCACCGCCAAACAGCGCCATGAACACCGCGCCCAGGCGACCCGCAGCACCGGTACGCGCAAAGACCAGCCCAGCCAGGGTGAACAGTGGCAAAGCCGGCAACGACGGGTTCACGGTGATCTGGTAATGCGACAGCGCCACGGCCGCTAACGGCTGCCCATCGTGCCAAAAAAGGGCCAGAGCCAGCCCCCCCAGCACCGCAAATATCGGGGCGCCGTACAACAGCGCCCCCACCAGCCATATCACAGCGGGCAGCAGAAGGATTTCTTCCTCTGAGCCCGCCCTGGCCAGCCAAAATCCGATCAGCGGGAGGATCAGTCCCAACATCCAACCCAGCCAGCTCGCAGAAGCACAGCGTCTGCCCAACTTGACTCCCAGCAAAACAAACCCCAGGGGCATCAAGGCTTGCACCCACCAAGTGGGAACGCCATAAGCAAGCCCATGCGGCAGACCGATCTCGGTCTCAACAAACCGCCAACTGGCCAGCGTCAACATGCCACAAATCAGCGCAGCGCTGCCGTTGGCAAACGCCTTGGCTGCGACTTGCAGACGCGCACTGCCCAGGCCAGCTAAGCCATGGCCCAAGCTACTCAAATGGCCATGGCGCTCGGCTGCCACCGCGCCCATCATGGCGAGCACCAAACCCAGATGCTGAACCAACACCGACGCATTCTCAACGCCCTGCCCCCACAGCGGCCGCAAGACGATCTCAATCAGGGGAATCAGCGTCATCAGCACCAACGCCAACGCCGCCAAGCCCTCATCCAGCCTTTCTAGCCCCCGCAGCCGTGCCCAAGCCAGAGTCATCAAGGCGATTTACCTTGGGTCGCGCGGTAGGCCTTGAGGTGGGCGAAGACTTCATCAAAGGTTTCTGCCGGCACCATCGATCCCCGTATGCGCGGATAAAGCTTATCGGCCAGTTCGTTCCACTCTTTCATTTGTGCCGGGCTGGGCTTGTTGACCACCAGACCACGCTGCTTCATGGCCATCACCGCTTCATCCACCTCTTTTCGCGCCTTGGTACGCATTTCCAAGCCCGCGCTTTCACTGGCTGAACGCACCACCTTCTGAGCATCCGGGCTCAGATCATCCCAAGCCTTTCGGGTGATCACCAGGGCACCCACAATCGGCGCCCAATTGATTTCCAGCATGTTGGGCGCCGTGTTGTAGATTTGGCTGGCCAACGCAAAATAGGGTGTGGAAGGCACCACATTGATCATGCCGGTCTGGATCGACGGCAAGATGTCACTGGTCTCCAGGGGAACCGGGGTGTAGCCCAAGCTCTTCATGATGTCCTGCTGCTCGGGTTCAGAGCCCCAGGCAAAAAATTTCATTTTTTTGTAGTCAGCCGGGCTGAAGGCCGCGTCCTTGGAAAAGAACCGGACCCAGCCCGAGTCGCCCCAGCCCAAAACGACAAAGCCCTTGTCAAAGAACTTTTTCTCGATGGACGCCCGCATTTTTTCGCGAACGTAGTCCACCTCCTCCCAGTTCTTGAAAAGCAAAGGAAGGTTTTGCAGTGCGGCAATCGACGGTTCAATTTCGCGCAGTCCCACCACCGATATCAAAGCCCCTTGCAACTGACCAATGCGCATGCGACGCGCCAACTCCGCCTCCCCGCCCTGGCTACCATCGGTGTAAATGAGGTACTTCGCAGAGCCGCCCTGGGTTGAGCGCCAGGCCTCCCCCACGGCCTGCAACTGGCGGTGGTACAGAGAATTTTTGGGTGCCAGTGTCCCAATCCGTAGCTGCTTGTCAGCCGCAAACAAAGCGCCCGATGTCAACAGCGCGAGACCCGTCAGGCCGACACAAAAAGCGTCTTTCAATTTTTTAAAACGATACGTCATGGTGGAGAAGGTAAGAAAAGATCGTCAACGTTTTCAAGCAGCCACTGTGCGCGTTCGCGCATCACACTGTTGGGCAAGTCAGGCTGAACCTGGCTGGCCACCAAGGATTGCCTGAGCAAGGATTCAAAGGCCAACCTGTCCCCCGCTGGCAAGGCTACCCCTTCCGCTTTGGCAACAAAGATGCCGGCATTCTTTCCAGCACCCAACTCGATGGCACGGTCAAAATACGTCAGGGCAAGCGCTTGAGACCCACCCGGTCTGGCAACCTCAAAGGTTCCCAGCAGACTGACCAGTGCGCCGTTACCATGGTCGGGGGCGACCTCCCATGCCTGGCGCGCCAGCCGCATCGCTTGCGGCAGGTCCGCCACGATGTTGGGCTCGTCCTTGGACAGAGATATCCAGGCAGCCCAGGAGGCCGCAGCCCAATACGCTGTGCCAATTTGGTCTGGCCGCAGTCGCACCACATCAGCAGGGTTGGAACTGGCCAGTGACTTGGCATAGTCGGGCATGTCGTGCTGCAAAGCCGCCATTGCATGGCGCTGGGCGCGTCGGTACAAATTGGCCGCGCGCTGTCGCAGCTTTTCAGCTGCTCGGGCATCCTTGGCCTCGATGTGATCAGCCTCACACTGAACAAAGGCGTAGGCGTACTGCGTGAAACCAGAGGCCACTGCCTCTGCCAACAGCAGGTTACCGGGCGCTTCACGTAGTAAGGACTCTGCCAGCTTGAGGTAGAAGGCGCTGGCTTCACGCGCCAGAACAACATCGTCCTCTGGTGCCTGCCCCTGGCTGACCAACTCGCTGGCGACGCCTTGCACAATCAAATGTCGGAGCGAACAGCCAGCCAGCATCCAAGCCAGCAAGATCAAGACAATGGAAAGCCTCACAGTGTTCAGGCACGATAGCCGAATGTGCCGGCAGCCCGTCCGGCGTGCGTGACGGTACAACTGGAAGTGAATGTGGCGTCGCTTGCCATGCGCCAGCCTTGAAAGGAAGGGTTCATACTCTGCTTGCTTTGGGTTAGTCACATTGGCACACCGTTGGCCAAGTATTCAACAAGCACATGAAAGTTTGATGACACGCCGGCGGCGCTTAACCCGAGCCCATTCGCAAGGCCATCACACCGCAAACCACAGTAGCGGCACCCACGGCCCGCTGCAAAGTAAAGTGCTCTTTGAGGAATATGACGCCAATGGTCACGGCAAACAGCACCGAGGTTTCACGAAGCGCCGCGACCATGGCCACCGGAGCCAGGGTCATAGCCCACAGCGCGATGCCGTAAGAAGCCAATGAGGCCAGCGCGCCACCACACGCCAGCGGCCAGCGCTTGCGGGCATAGCGTGGAAACGCCCCGCCACGCCGGGCCAAAATCAGCAGGGCGTATGGCCAGCCATCGAGCACAAAAATGGCCGCCACATACTGCAGCGTACTGTGCAGCGTGCCGCCAGCCAGCCGCACGCCCTGGCCATCGACCACGGTGTAAAGCGCAATGATGACGGCATTGGCCAACGCAAACGCCACTGCTTTGGGCATGGTGCGCACCTGCTGATTCAATGCCAGCAGCATGACGCCAGCGCTGATGCACAGCACCCCCAGCCAGCCCTGCCACGACAATGTTTCACCCAGAGCCACACCGGCCGACAGTGCCACCAGCATGGGCGCCACACCGCGCATCAGCGGATAGGTCACGCTCAAGTCGCCATGCCGGTAAGCGCCTGAGAGCGCGATGTAGTAGCCAATGTGAATGACCATGGATGCACCGATGTAGGGCCAGGCGGCCACTGGGGGCCAACCCAACACGGCCACCAACGGCATGGCAATGAGTGAACCAATCAGGTGGATCAGCGCGGTGTCAAGCTCTTTGTCGGTGCTGGACTTGACCAGCGCGTTCCAACTGGCATGCAGCAAGGCGCCAAACAACACGGCGGCCATGACGGCCGGGCTCATCGTCATGCCTTATCGGCTTTGCCCGCCGCGTTGGCCAGCTTGCTGAGCCATTTGTCCACTAACCACGGCTGTCGGTTGTCGTCGTCGGCGCGTTCCTTGCGACGAATGGCGTTGCGCACCAGGTTGGAGCCCACATAACGAAACGGCTCGGGCGGAAAATGCCCCAGGGGACCGCGCGTGAGTGGGCTGCGCGTCCAGTCGTTGTCCAGGTCAAGCAGCATCGACGACAAAATTTGTCCGCCCATGTAACACGGCCCCACGCCACTGCCCGAATAGCCAAACCCGTACAGGATGTAATCTGCGCCGTTGAGCTTGCCAAAGAACGGGAAACCGGTGACCGAGCGGTCCGACGGCCCGTTCCAGCTGGCCGTCATGGGCACTGGCGCCAGTGACGGAAAAAAGCTGCGCAGCGCGGTCGTCAGCGAGTCTGCATAGGGCGAATGCTGGTCAAACACCGCGGGCATGCGCCCACCGTAGGCAAAGGTGTTGCCGCCTTTGCCCAGCATCAGGCGACCATCGGGCGTGCTGCGGTAGTAATACACAAACGTCCGTGAGTCCAGCACCGAGACGCCATCACTCAACCCGCTGCGTTCCAGCAGGGCTGGGCATTTTTCGGTAATGACCATGTCGCTCGACACAATCGCAATGCTGCGCTCAAACTGCGCGAACATGCC
>JAIFMR010000224.1 GCA_020048255.1 Rhodoferax sp.
CGTGCTGGTCAGCAAGACCCAGGTCGAGCGCGCTGAAGAGAAAAAAGAAAACTAGACCGGCCCATGCTCCATGCGCGACGACGACCTGCTGCGCTATTCGCGCCACATTCTGCTCAACGAGATTGGTGTTGAGGGGCAGCAGCGTATTCAAGGGGCGCACGCACTGATCATTGGCGCCGGCGGCTTGGGTTCGCCGGTGGCCCTGTACTTGGGGTCGGCCGGCATCGGGCAGATCACGGTGGTGGACCATGACACAGTGGACCTGACCAACTTGCAGCGGCAAGTGGCGCATACGCAAGAACGCGTCGGCCTGCCCAAGGTGGCCTCCATTCAAACTGCCATCCAACAAATCAACCCGTACGTCAACGTGACTGCCCTGCAAACCCGGGCTGACGCTGCGCTGCTGGACGAGCTGGTGGCGCAAGCCGATGTGGTTTTGGACTGTTGTGATAACTTTGCCACACGACACGCCATCAATGCCGCCTGCGTCAAGCACAGCAAGCCCTTGGTGTCGGGTGCAGCGATTCGATTTGACGGCCAGGTCTGTGTTTACGATCACCGGCAGCCCGCGTCACCGTGTTACGCCTGTGTGTTCCCGCCGGAGACCACTTTTGAGGAAACCCGCTGTGCCACCATGGGTGTCTTTGCACCCTTGGTAGGAATCGTCGGCTCCATGCAAGCCGCCGAAGCGCTCAAACTGATCACGGGTGCCGGCCAAGCGTTGACCGGGCGCCTGCTGATGATCGACGGCCGCGCCATGGCCTTCACCGAAATGCAGGTTCCGCGCAACCCGGCTTGCCCTGTGTGTGGCGGGTTCACTTCAACCTGAAGCCCCCCGTCTCATCAGCCTCGTAGCAACTGCCGTGGCGCTGGCGAAAGTCTCGTGGCAGTTCGGGGTTGCTCAACGCAAACAGACCCAGTCCGGCTGCACGCGCGGCAGATTCTTGGGCGGCATACGGCCCCAAACTGCGCCGCCACCGCGATGACCAGGCGTGGCCGCTACTGACCATGAGCGCGCCCAGGTCTTGCCCATCGACCGTGATGCGTGCAAGCCCCCGTCCGTAATCGTCCTGGTACTTAACGACCACCTGCATCGAGCGTGCTTGGACCCGTTGGCGCAAGGCATCACGCGCAGCGACACCGCCGCTTTGGCAGATTTCAGGCGCATCGATGCCGTGCAAACGCAACTTGCGCGGTGGCCCGCCTGACTCGGGTTGTACCCACAAGGTGTCACCATCGGGGACCGCACCGGCGCGCGCCGTGAAAACTTCCGCGGCCAGCGCTGGCAAGCACAACACGGACCCAAGCAGCAGCAGCACACATTGCCACAGCAGCTTCTGAGTCTGATGAATCACCTCTGACATACCCTCAACATCCCTGTAAAAAATCCCGCTATAACAGTATTCGCGGCCAAGTCGATCCAAAAGACAAGAGTCAGGTGGCTAAACCGGACCTGCTGTGAGTATCAGCTCAAAAATCAACCTGTTAGACTTCAACGACCCGAATTAAAGTGATCGCCTTGACCTCCTTGCCTTCATCTTTCACTGTCGATTTGCGCCAATTGCGGCTCGATGATGCACATGCATTGCTGGAGCACGCTGCGTATGCCTTGCCAGACATGAATGTGGACGCCACGCAGTACCTGCAAGCGCTCATTGACAAACTCGCCGAGTTGTCACTGAAAGATCCTCTCACGGGCCTGTCCAACCGGCGCTATTTTCAAAACATTCTGGTCCGGGAAATCGAGATGGTGGCCCGCTCCGGCGAGCCGGCCCTGCTGTTGATGCTGGACATTGACCATTTCAAGTCGGTCAACGATACCCATGGTCATCCGGCGGGGGATGCGGTATTGCAGTCGGTGGCCAAAACGCTGGCCGCCTGCGTGCGCCCGATGGATACCGTGGCCCGCTTCGGTGGCGAAGAATTCGTCATTATTTTGCCGAGTTGTCAGGGTCATTACGGGCATCAGGTGGCCGAACGCATTCGCGAATCGGTGGGGGCCTTGCGTATCCCGCTTCCTTCGGGTCAAACTTTGAGTGTCACCATCAGTATTGGGGGTGCCTACGCCCCGCGCTGGGTGCGTTCGACGTCTGAACTGTGGCTGGACCGCGCAGATATTGAACTCTACCGTGCCAAATCGGAGGGTCGCAACCGGGTGTGCATTGAGCCACAAGCGGTGATCGCCGTCAGTGCTGAAGAAAAGAGTTTGTTGTTTAGTCCGCTCTCGTTAGGTGACCCGGCCTGGATTGAAAATTATGCCAATGATGGTTCTGCTGGCTCATCAGGTAGTGCAATGAATAGAGTGAACTGACATGGATAACGTGCGTGCGCCCCTGACCCAAGAGAAAGTCGTGAACCCCGAGCCTTTGAAACCGTTGGGCAAGGTTCTGGCCGTGACCAGCGGCAAGGGCGGCGTGGGCAAAACCTTTGTCTCTGCCAACCTGGCTGCTGCCCTAGCCAAGCGTGGACAAAAAGTGCTGGTGCTGGATGCTGACCTGGGGCTGGCCAACCTGGACGTGGTGCTGAACCTGTACCCCAAGATCACCCTGCACGATGTGTTCACCGGCAAGGCCAAGCTGGAAGAAGCCATTGTGAAAGCACCCGGCGGGTTTTCGGTGTTGCTGGCGGGCTCGGGCATGGTCGAATATTCGCGTCTGACCCCCAACGTGCGGGAAGATTTTCTGCGCATCATGTCCGGCCTGTTACCGCATTACGACATTGTGCTGCTGGACACCGGCGCTGGCATCTCCGATGTGGTGCTGTTTGCGGTCTCGCTGGCCTCTGAAGTTCTGGTGGTAGCCACACCCGAACCCACCTCCTTGACCGATGCCTATGCCACCATCAAGGTGCTGGTGGGTGAACAGCAACGTCGCATCATCCGCATGGTCATCAACCAGACTGCGCGCATGGGGGACGGTCGCGCCATCACCACCCAGTTGCAGCAGGTGCTGGACCGGTTTGTGGTGGCCAAGCCTGGCGAGAAAGTGCGTTTGATTCACCTGGGTGATATTCCGGCAGATCCGTCGGTGCGGCAGGCGGTCATGCGCCGGCAGTTGCTGATTCAGTCCACACCCGGTTGCCCTGCCGCGCTGGCGATTTCTCAGCTGGCTGGCAAAATTGAAGAGACGCTGATCAACAAACCGCAGTGAGCCTGCTGGCTGGGATGGAACTGTCTGGGGCTCAGGCGGTCAAGATCCACCCTTCCAACGGATCCATGTCACTGGGCATGCCGTACAGCGAATCACCCGCCTCAAATTGACGTTGTGCCCAAGCCGATTGCATCAGGCACAACACCGCATCCAGCGCATCACCCTTTGCATCGTTCACCAAGGCATCGCGCTGGGCGTGTGTCAACTTGAGACGCAGGGCCAGGCGGGTCTGGCCATGTTCGAGGGCGGTGATCAGATCCTTGCGGGCAATCAGGCGCTCAGAGGTTTGTTTGGCCTTGTCGTCGCTTTTATAACTGCGCTGACCCAGCAGCTCGCGCGCCAACAAGCCGGGATAAGCCTCCAGCGCCACCCGCAGTGGTTTGCCGGACACGTCCAGATTGTGTGTATCGCCCGGGTGCAGTCCAGGCAAGGCCACGCCAGCTTGCAGCAGCAAAGGCACACCGGCATGCAGCATGAAGGCCACCGGCGGGTTGACCCATTTCATGCTGGGGCTTGACCCTGCTGGACGGTCTGTCGCGCGATGCGCAAACTTGCCACCCACGGGCCGGGCATCACAAAACGCGGCAAACGCAGACCGGATCTCTGCCCGGCTGAGCGCACTGTAATGCGCCATGCAATCCGACCAGCTCTTTGGCCAACCCAAGCTCTGCACCAACTCCCTGGGTAAGCCAAACGGCAAATCAAATGCACCGACCCAGGGCTGATGTTGCACCAGCCACTGTGCAAACGCATCCAGCGAGTGAAGGTAAACCAGCCTGGACAGCAGGACCCGGCCCGCTGATTGCGAACCAATGGCCAGCACAATCGGCTTTTTGGATGAGGGTGCGCTGGAAAAATCGCAACCCACCAGAGCATTTGCCTGCTCAGCAGGCAGCACAGCAGGCGCAACAGTTGACACGGCAGTCACCGACGGCATCAAAATTTCAGCCTGCTGGTGCTCATTCCTTTTCTAGATCGATACGACACGAGGCGCGAAGCCGCAGACAGGACAGACGTACCGAAAGGCGAAGCAACAACGTGTCAGATTGATATGGAAATGGAATCAGGCCCGGCCAATGATGGAAGCCGTGGCCATCAATTCCTCAAGCAGCGCCAGCGACACCTGACCCGACACCGAATACGGGTCTAGCTCCGGCTTCTCGGCGTATTTGAGCAAGATCGACGCATTGATACGGGTCATGTTGACCTCACCCATGGTCCAGCCAGCAAAACGTCTCTCCGCAATTTCTTCGTAGTGCAACAACACCACATCTTTGTGGCGTGCATCACGCTGAATGTGGCCATAAAGCTCACTGACGGTCATGCGCCCGCCTTCGAGGGCCTGCAAAAATATACCGCCCCCGTAGCACAACACACCAGTGACTCCACTGCCCGGGTTGTGTGAACGCGACTGGTGCAGGATGGACTCAATGGCGTCAGAACTGGTATCCACCGCGCGGCTGGCGTAAAGCAAACGGACCAACATGATTAACCTTTCTGGGGAATAAGGGACAAGAACTCACGGCGCAGGTTGGCATCCTTGAGAAAACTACCGCGCATCACCGAGTTGATCATCTTGCTGTCCACATCTTTGACACCACGCCAGCCCATACAAAAATGGCTGGCCTCCATCACGATCGCCAAACCATCGGGTTGGGTTTTTTGCTGGATCAAATCGGCCAGTTGTACCACCGCCTCTTCCTGGATCTGGGGGCGCCCCATGACCCACTCGGCCAATCTGGCGTATTTTGACAATCCAATCACATTGGTGTGTTCATTGGGTAACACGCCAATCCAGATCTTGCCCATGATCGGACAAAAATGGTGACTGCAGGCACTGCGCACAGTGATGGGCCCGACAATCATCAGTTCGTTCAAGTGCTCCGCATTGGGAAACTCGGTGATGGGAGGCGCCTGGACATAGCGCCCCTGAAACACCTCTTTGAGATACATCTTGGCGACGCGGCGCGCGGTGTCGTCGGTGTTGTGATCATGGTCCGTGTCAATCACCAAGCTTGACAGCACACCTTTCATTTTGCCTTCGACTTCGTCGAGCAAGAGCTCCAACTCACCCGGCTCAATGAAGTCTGCAATGTTGTCATTGGCGTTAAATCGTTTGCGGGCGGCCTTGATACGTTCGCGGATCTTGACAGAGACCGGCGTACCTTCATTGTCATCAACAGGGTTCATGGTTTGCATCAAAAATTTAATTACAGCGGTCAATGGTATCAGTGTTTTATCAATAGGGTTATTGGCCTCAAGCCCTTTTATATATTGGGTTTTTAACTATGTTTTCAGTAGCGTTTACCGTTCAGTAAAAGAAGCACCCGCATCAACCACAGCGCCGCAAAATCCAGCAACTTTTGCCCCACTGACCGGTTGGCGTATTGTTGCAAGTCCAAACCATGCGCATGGTGCTCAATCGCCTGCTCTAACTCGTGGCGCAGAACCTTGGCAAAGGCCACATCGGCCACCACCACGTTGGCCTCGCGGGCCAGCAGCAAACTCAAGGGATCGATATTGGAAGAGCCCACGGTGGCCCAGTGATCATCAACCACAGCCACCTTGGCGTGTAGAAAGCTGGCTTGATACTCGTAAATTTCAACGCCGGCCGCCAGCAAGCTACCGTACAACGCCCGCGTCGCGTGATACTGCATGAAATACTCATAACGCCCTTGCAGCAACAGACGCACCCGTACACCTCGTTGCGCGGCATGGATCAAGCTTTTGAGGATTTTGCGGCCGGGTAAAAAATAGGCGTTAGACAGCAGGATGTCCCGACGAGCCTCACCCAAGGCCTGGCGATAGGCTCGCTCAATACGGGAACGAAAGTGAACGTTGTCGCGCAGCACCAATTCTGCTTTGGCATCGCCAGGACGGTCTGCCACATCGTTGGCGATCCATTTCTCTCGCACAGCCTGTTGCAACGCTTGCCACGCGCTGACCCAGTCCGTACGCCGGGCACGACGCGCGGCCTGCAAACGCCACCAAAACTGTGCCATGGCGGCGTGTACCGACTGCACCAGCGGACCGGTGGTGCGTACCGCGAAATCGAATCTGGGTGCCTCAAGCACCCCTTGGTGTGGATCCCACCAATCGTCAAGCACATTGATACCGCCACAAAACGCCACCCGACCATCGACCAGACACAATTTGCGATGCAACCTGCGCCACCGACTGGGCAACAACAAACCCAGGCGCCCGAGGGGCGAGTAAATGAGCCAATGCACACCCGCCGCGTCAAGCCGCTGTGGCCACGGCGCCGGCAAGCCAGGTGTGCCAACACCGTCCATCACCAGATAGACCTCCACACCGCGCTGGGCCGCCCTGATCAAGGCCGTGATCACCCTTTCACCTGAGCCCGTCACATCAAAAATATAGGTTTCCAGCCGAACTTCATGTGTTGCCACGTCAATGTCATTGATCAGCGTTGCAAAAAATTCCTTGGCGCCCCTCAAAAGAAGCAACTGATGACCTGCAACAAAACCAGGCATGGCCAGCGCTCAGGCCAACAAGGAGAATTCCGCAATCAGCGGCAAGTGATCAGACATGCGCCACCAGTCGCGCCCACGTGGCACCGACACACTGACCGGCTTCAGGCCCCGGGCAAACACGTGGTCGAGTTGCGCCAGCGGCAAGCGCGATGGAAAGGTCGGCTGCGCCGCACCGGTCCAGGCCTGCAGTCCTGCCGGGGCCAGGGCCTCTTTCAGCCGGGTACCTACATCATTGAAATCACCGGCCAGCAACACCGGGCATTGCGCCGGGATTTCCCGTTGCACAAAGTGCTTGAGCTGCTCCAGCTGACGCACCCGGCTGGAACGAATCAAGCCCAAGTGCACCACCAGCACATGCACATTGACACCATGAATCAGCAACTCCACATGCAGCACTCCGCGCTGCTCGAAACGGTGATCTGACATGTCTTCGTGCTGATGTGCGAGCACCGGCCAGCGCGACAACAGGGCGTTGCCATGCTCACCATGACGTGTCACGGCATTGGTTCGGTAAACCGCCTCGAAGCCCAGCGGCGCCAAGAAGTCTGCCTGGCCGACCAACGGCCAGTGTTTGAAATATTTTTCCTCCCGGCGATTGCTGCTGCGCACTTCTTGCAGACACACCACATCGGCACCCAGCGTCTCAATGGCCGAGGCCAGGTTATGAATCTCCAACCGTCGCACCGGCCCCACGCCCTGCACGCCCTTATGGATGTTGTAGGTGGCCACCCGAATCCGTTCGTCCGCTTTGCTCACAACCCTCCCCTTTGAGCGGCAAAGCGTGGCAGCAGCAAACAGGCCTCTGCGTTCGACGGAGAAAAACAGGTGTCAGCCGCCTGGACGTAAGGCATCCATTGATAGGCGGTGTGTTCTCTGGGACTCAAGCGTACCACCGTGTCCGCTGGCACTTGCAAACCAAACAAATGCTCGGTGTTGAAAAAAACACCAGCGGCATAACGGTGACGCCACTGCGGATAAATCTCGTACACATTCTCCAGATCCCAGTCCTGCAAGCCGTGTTGCAACGGGGACCCTGCCCGACAGTCGATGCCGGTTTCTTCAAAAACCTCGCGCCGGGCGGTCTCTTCAAACGATTCATCCACCGCGTCTTTGCTGCCCGTGACGGATTGCCAAAAGTCCTTGGCGTCAGCCCGTTTGATCAACAGGATGTCCAAAGCCGGGGTGTAAATCACCACCAGCACGGACTCCGGAATCTTGAAAGTGACGCCTGACTCAGACACAACCAGGGGCCCGCTTGAGTACAGCGACGCGTCGGATCAGTCGGTTTTCACCAGATCTGCGTTGCGCAGACGAATATGCAGTTCGCGCAATTGCTTCTCGTCGACCAGAGACGGCGCCTGCGTCAGCAGACATTGCGCACGCTGTGTTTTGGGGAAAGCAATCACGTCACGAATCGATTCGGCACCGGTCATGAGCGTCACAATCCGATCCAAGCCAAAGGCCAAACCACCGTGTGGGGGTGCACCGTACTGCAGCGCATCAAGCAAGAAACCAAATTTGAGCTGGGCTTCTTCGGGCGTGATCTTGAGGGCATCAAAAACCTTTTGCTGCACATCCGCGCGGTGAATCCGGACCGAGCCGCCACCCATCTCCCAGCCATTGAGCACCATGTCATAGCCCTTGGAGATGCACTTGCCCGGGTCGGTCACCATGAAGTCTTCATGACCGTCCTTGGGCGCGGTGAAGGGGTGGTGCACCGCCGTCCAGCGGTCCGACTCTTCGTCATGCTCGAACATCGGAAAATCGACCACCCACAAGGGCGCCCAGCGGTTTTCAAACAAGCCGTTTTTCTTGCCGAATTCACTGTGCCCAATTTTGATGCGCAAGGCGCCCACCGCGTCATTGACGATTTTTTCCTTGTCAGCGCCAAAAAACAGCAAATCACCGTCTTGGGCACCACTGCGCGCCAGCACTTCCGCAATGGCACGATCATGCAGGTTCTTGACGATGGGGCTTTGCAGGCCGTCACGCCCCTTGGCCAGGTCATTGACCTTGATCCAGGCCAGCCCCTTGGCACCATAAATCTTGACAAATTCACCGTAGTTGTCAATCTCACCGCGCGTCAAACCGTGACCTTCCTTGGCACCGCCCGGCACACGCAAGGCCACAACGCGGCCGCCCTTCATGTTGGCCGCACCTGAAAACACTTTGAAATCGACGTCGCCCATGACATCGGTCAGCTCGGTGAATTCCAGCTTGACCCGCAGGTCTGGCTTGTCGGAGCCAAAGCGGTGAGCGGCTTCCTGGTAAGTCATGACTGGGAACTCGCCCAAATCCACCCCCAAGGTGTTCTGAAAAACGGTCTTGATCATGCCCTGGAACATGTCACGAATATCTTCTTCTTCCATGAAGGAAGTCTCGATATCGATCTGTGTGAACTCGGGCTGGCGATCGGCGCGCAGGTCTTCATCCCGGAAACACTTGGTGATTTGGTAGTAGCGATCGAAGCCCGCCACCATCAGCAATTGCTTGAACAACTGAGGGCTTTGCGGCAGGGCAAAAAAGTGGCCGTCGTGCACGCGACTAGGCACCAGATAGTCCCGCGCACCTTCTGGCGTGCTCTTGGTCAGCATCGGCGTTTCGATGTCCACAAAACCATTGGCATCCAAAAACTTGCGCACTTCCATGGCCACGCGGTAACGCAGCATCAGGTTGTTTTGCATGTACGGACGGCGCAGATCGAGCACGCGGTGAGTCAGGCGGGTCGTCTCGGACAGGTTTTCTTCATCCAACTGGAACGGGGGCGTGACCGACGGGTTGAGCACCTTGAGTTCATGGCACAAGACTTCGATCTTGCCGCTTTTCAGATTGTCATTGACCGTGCCGTCCGGGCGCGCACGCACCAAACCCTTGACCTGAATACAAAACTCATTGCGCAGCCCTTCGGCTTCCTTGAACATGTCCGCACGGTCCGGGTCACACACTACCTGCACATACCCTTCACGGTCGCGCACGTCGACAAAAATAACACCGCCATGGTCACGTCGACGGTTCACCCAGCCGCACAATGTCACGGGTTGGCCCAATAGGGCGTCGGTTACCAGGCCACAATAGTGAGAACGCATTGCCATAAAAACTGCTTTCAAGAGCCACCACCAAGGGCAGCAAGGTTGTCAAAAAATCAGGGGCGCGAAACGCTGGTGCTCGCCATGGGCGGCACGGATCCCATCGAAATCACGTAGGTCAAGGCTTCATCCACACTCATCTGAAGCTCGATCACGTCGCTGCGTGGCAGCATCAAAAAAAATCCGCTGGTCGGGTTCGGTGTCGTGGGAACGTACACGCTGACAAAATCTGCGCCCAGGTGCTGCGCCACTTCACCACTCGGTGAACCGGTCTGAAACGCAATAGTCCAAGAGCCAGCCCGCGGGTACTGCACCAGCAATGCTGTGCGAAAGGCGTTGCCATTGCTGGAAAACAGTGTGTCAGAAACTTTCTTGACACTGTTGTAGATGGTCCTGAATATCGGAATATGCGTGAAAAGACGATCCCATTGGCGCAACCACCAGCGCCCGGCCACATTGGAGACCAGCGCGCCGGTCACCAGCAAGCCGGTAAACACCAGCAACACGCCCAGGCCGGGAATGTGCTTGAACTGCTCCCAGAAACCAGCCAACGCGTCTGACGACACGGCCTGAACGCCAGACAGCAACGCGACAAAAATGCCGTCGAGCAAACCAATGAGCCACAGCAGAACCCAGATGGTGATCGCCAGTGGCAACCAGACCAACAGGCCGGTGAGGAGGTATTTTTTTATGGGCACGGGTGCTTTCGTCAGCGTTTAGCTATGACAGGCACAGCCGCCACCACAACCGGCAGCAGTTGCAGTTGCAGGAGCAGGAGCAGCCGCTGTCGTGGCGGACGGCGCATCGGAAGTGCTACTCGATGGTGTGGCTGCATCAGCCACTGCCGGCGCTGCCACTGAAGCCGCGGCCGCACCGCCCTTAAAGTCTGTGGCATACCAGCCGGTACCCTTGAGCTGAAACCCGGCCGCAGTCAACTGCTTGGAAAACGTGGCTTTGCCACAGGTCGGGCACTCGGTCAGCAGGGGATCGGATATTTTTTGCAATACGTCCTTGGCAAACCCGCATGACTCGCATTTGTAGGCGTAAATTGGCATGGTGTTCAGATCTTTAAATAGTCGCAAAGCCTGCGATTATAAAGTCGCAAGCTAAAACAAGCGAACGCGCACCAGGATTTGCATCACCACCAAGCCCAGTGCAAAACCAACACCACCATAAACCACCGCAGACAGCAGGCGATTGGTCTTTTTTTGCTCCAGCAACAAGGCCTTGAGCTCGTTACCGCGACCCCGTGAGTTGGTTTGAAGGAAATCAAACAACAGGCGTGGCAGCTCGGGCAACAGCTTGGCATAACGCGGGCCTTCGTTGCGCAGCTCGTCGAGCAGCTTCTTCGGGCCAATCTGATTCAACATCCACTTTTCAAGGAACGGCTTGGCGGTGTTCCAAAGATCGAGCTCGGGATCCAGCTGGCGTCCCAAACCTTCAATGTTCAGCAGGGTTTTTTGCAGCAGCACCAACTGAGGTTGGATCTCGACCTGAAAACGTCGTGAGGTCTGAAACAGGCGCATCAGCACCATACCCAGCGAAATTTCCTTGAGCGGACGGTCAAAATACGGCTCGCACACCGACCGGATCGCCGACTCCAGCTCATCCACCCGGGTGGAGCCAGGAACCCAGCCCGACTCAATGTGCAACTCGGCCACCCGTTTGTAGTCGCGCCGGAAAAACGCCGTGAAGTTCTGCGCCAGGTATTCTTTGTCGATTTCGGTCAAAGTCCCCACAATCCCGAAATCCAGCGAAATGTAGCGACCAAAGGTGGCGGGGTCCAGACTCACCTGAATGTTGCCCGGGTGCATATCGGCATGGAAAAAACCATCCCGAAACACCTGGGTGAAAAAGATCGTGACACCATCGCGCGCCAGCTTTGGGATATCCACCCCAGCTGCGCGCAAGCGCTCCACCTGATTGATGGGCACGCCATTCATGCGCTGCATCACCATCACATCAGGCATGCAATAGTCCCAGAACATCTCCGGGATCAACACCAGATCCAGATCGGCCATGTTGCGGCGCAACTGCGCGGCACTGGAGGCCTCGCGTATCAGGTCCAACTCGTCATGCAGGTATTTATCAAACTCTGCCACTACCTCGCGGGGCTTGAGGCGTTTGCCATCTTCGGACAGGCTGTCAACCCAACCGGCCATCATGCGCATGAGGTCTAGGTCTTTGTCAATCACCGACAACATGCCTGGACGCAGCACCTTGACCGCCACCTCACGCTGCTGGCCAGTGCGGTCTTTCAGCACGGCAAAATGGACCTGGGCGATGGAAGCACTAGCGACAGGCTGCCGCTCAAACGACACAAAAATATCGTCAATCTTTTTCTTGAAAGCTTTCTCGATGATGCCCACAGCCACTTCACTGGGAAAAGGCGGAACCCGGTCCTGCAGCAGAGCCAGTTCGTCTGCAATATCCACCGGCAGCAGATCCCGGCGCGTCGATAGCACCTGGCCAAATTTCACAAAAATCGGCCCCAGACTCTCCAGAGCCTGGCGGATACGCTGACCGCGCGGCGCCCGCAAGTCGCGCCCCACCGACAAGATGCGCGCTAATCGTTTAAGAAAGGCACTGTTCTGGCTGGAAAGAACCAACTCGTCAAGACCATGACGCAACAGCACCCAGACAATGAAAGCGCCGCGAAACAGACGCGTCATGAGGACGATGAACCTGGCACCAATGACGCTGCCTTGGCCGCAAACTGTCGCAAGCCGGCGACCATGCTTTGCGCCATTTGGCTAAGCGTGCGCGCAGGAACGTCACCCATCACACGCGCCAGGTCTTCCTCCATATCCCAGCGGACGTGCTCGGTCAGCCAGTTGACTTCGGCGGCCAATTGAACGTCGCCTTCAATGCGAACTGCCGGCTTGTCGCCGCGCAGTGCACTCTGTGCCAGCGCCACGGGAGACTCGTCGGTGACCGTCAGAACCAGGTCCGGTGTTGCCTCAGGTGCCGCCAGATCCAGCAGGCCTGCAGGCGTAGCCATCAGCTTGAACGAAAAGCTGCGCCACTGCACCAGCATGACCTGGCCTTTTTGCCGGGCCAGCCTGGAGGTGGCTTCGGTCTCTTGCATCAAAACATGGTTGAGCAGGAGCACCACGCGCCGCTGGGCCTCCGTGACGGCCCAGGCGGGCGGCTGCAGTTTGGGTAAGGGGAGTTTCTGGAGGAAACCCTCCAGCAAAGAAAAAGGGGACTGTGTTGCCATAGTCCCCGATTATTCCTGAATTTTGAATGCAAACCTTATTGCAGGGCTTGAACTCCTGCTACCAGCCAGCCACTTTGACCACTCTTGGTCTTGGTCATGTTCCAGACTTCCCGGAACGGACTCGGTCCTGCAGACGGCTCCTCGCGAATCATGCCGGAAAACTCGACGCTGGCCATGTAATCGTCGCCCAGATCTTCAATTCCCAACAAATGCGCTTCAATCATGACCACATCCGTCATGTTGATCGGGCCACCCGTGTGCTGCTCACGCTCTGCCAGTTGTGCTTGGATTTCCTTCAACATGGTGTCGGTCATCATCACGCGCAGCGCAGCGATATCCGACTTGTCCCAAGCTGCCTGCAGCGACACAAAATTGGCCTTGGCTGACCGAAGAAAACCCTCTGAGTCAAACCCGGCCGGAATGCCCCAGGACTGCGAGCCGCCCAGGCCCGAACCAATCATGGACCCACTCGCCGCCGCTGAGCCACCCGCTAGGCTGGTGCTGCTGTCAAAAGTGGTGTTGGCGCGTTCCCAAGGGCGAGCTGATGCATCATTGCCTACGTTTTCCGGTCGATAACTGGCTGGCGCTGAAGCGACGCCTGGCGCGCCTGCACCCTGAAAAGCAAATGGCGAGGCCGACTGCGTGGCACCCTGCGCCTTGCGTGACCGCATGAACCAACCCACCGCCACCATGATGACCAATGCCAGCAGGGCAAACATCATGAATTGCCCCATGGCCTCACCCAAACCCAGGGAACTCGCCAGCCAGGCCAGGCCCAAACCAGCGGCCAAACCGCCCAACATGGCGCCCCATGGGCGTTTGGGCGCAGCAGCAGCGGGAGCCGCTGGATTTTTCACTGCAGCGGTGTTGGTGGCCTGAGTCGGCGCCGCAGGCGTTGCCGGGGCCGCCTGACGTTGGGTCACGTTGCTGGACTGTTGTCCAAACGACTTGCCACCCCCAAAGCGTTTGGCCGCATCTGCATGCCCTGCCATGAGCACCATGCTCAACGAAACGATCCAAAGCCATCTTTTCATACTGTCTCCTGTTTTCATTGTTCGACCGATTTTTCACTCAACATTTGATTCCGACGTGTAAGGCTACCAGCCCACCGGTCAGGTTGTGGTAATCCACATGCCCAAAGCCATTAACTTTCATCAGGGATTTCAGCTCTTCCTGACCCGGATGCATACGAATTGACTCGGCCAGATACTGGTAACTGGAGGAATCACCCGCAACCAGTTCACCCAGTTTGGGCAACACTTTGAACGAATACCAGTCGTAGGCCTTTTCCAGCGGCTTGGCCACTTTGGAAAACTCCAGCACCAGCAGCTTGCCACCTGGCTTGAGGACTCGGTTCATTTCAGCCAAAGCGACGTCTTTGTGAGTCATGTTGCGCAGCCCGAAAGCGACGCTGACCAAATTGAAATGCTGATCCGGAAAAGGCAGCTTTTCTGCGTCACACACCACCGTGGGCAGCACCACACCCGCATCCACCAAACGATCGCGACCGGTGCTCAGCATGGCCGCATTGATATCGGTGTGAACCACCAGCCCGCTCTTACCCACTTTTTTGGCAAATGCCAAGGCCAGGTCACCGGTGCCACCGGCGATATCCAGCACACAGTCACCCTCCTTGACGTTGGCCACCGTCACGGTGTAGGCCTTCCAGACACGATGCAACCCCATCGACATCAGGTCGTTCATCAAGTCATATTTGGGAGCAACAGAGTCAAACACGCCCTTGACGTGGCTGGCTTTGTCGGTCTCCTCGACGTTTTTAAATCCAAAATGGGTGGTGCTCATGATTTTGATGGTAGCCGTTAAGCTCTCGGTTCGGCCCGACGCGGTGACAAAAGATGCGAGAGTTGTGGTTCAGAAGTTGAAAAATCAACGGGTGCGCATGTTACGTCAAGCAACTCGGCGTGCCTGGGCCCGTCATCCATGTGCGTGAGGTCTAGCTAGGTCTTAGCGGGCTTCCACCAAGGCCCGAACTGCGGCCAACTGCCTGCGCGACACCTGCAAAAGCTCATCGATGCGGTCCAGCCGAACAGCCCACCCATCCCCTTCTTCTGGGTCATGGTGCTTTTCCAGCGTCCGAACCGCTGACCGCGCCACCAAGGCGTTGCGGTGAACACGCAAAAACCGGTTGGCGTAACGGGTTTCCAGATCGTTCAGCGAACCTTCCAGGATGTAGCTGTGCTGCGCCGTGCGCACTGTGATGTACTTCAGCTCGGCCTTCAGATACAGCACCTCGGACAGCGGCACCCGCTCGGTGCGACCACGCTCTTGGATCACCAAGACTTCATCAACAAAATCTGCCTCTAGCCCTTTTGCAGCATGCACCTTACGCTCTGCTTTATGTAGCGAACTCTGTAATCTCTCCAGCCGCACCGGCTTGGTCAGGTAGTCCAAGGCGTCGACTTCAAACGCTTGCAATGCATGCTCGGCATAGGCCGTGACAAACACCACTGCCGGCGGATGGGGCAGGCTTTGCAAACTGCGCGCCAGCGTCAAACCATCGACGCCCGGCATATGGATGTCCAGCAACACCACATCGAGCTCTTGGTGCGCCACCACCCGCATGGCTTCCACCGCGTTGGCGGCCTCACCCACCACCCGCGCTGCCGGTGCGCTGCAATCGGCCAATAAATTCTTCAGCCGGGAGCGCGCCAGCGCCTCGTCGTCGACGATCAGCACCCTCAACACCATACAAGCACCTGCAAACAGCTCATAGCGGCACCTCGATCCGAACCTGAAAGACCCCGTCTTTCAAACCCGCTTGAAAACGACTCTGCACATCATGCAACAAACTCAAACGTTCACGCACATTGGCCAGGGCCACACCCATGCCACCCGATGATTCAGGGGCCTGCAAATTCACTGTATTGCTGACCTTGATGACGACCGAGGAGCCACGACACTGCGTGCTGACCCGGATACGCGCCCCACTGGCGCTGGGCTCCACACCGTGCTTGA
>JAIFMR010000007.1 GCA_020048255.1 Rhodoferax sp.
CAAGAATTGCGTTTCAGAATCGAGGTGATTTCCACCGCTGCCGTGCCTTCGTCCTTCATGCGGCCCAGGCGCAGGCAACCTTGCAGGCCCAACGCGATTTCGGTTTGCATGTCGGCCAGCTTCTTTTGAATCAACTGGTTGGCGGCCAGCGGACGACCAAACTGGATGCGGTCCAACACGTATTGACGTGAACGGAACCAGCAGTCTTCAGCCGCGCCCAAGGCACCCCAGGCAATGCCGTAACGCGCGCTGTTCAGGCAAGTAAACGGGCCTTTGAGGCCTTGCACTTCGGGGAAGGCGTTTTCTTCCGGGCAAAACACGCCGTCCATGACGATCTCACCGGTGATGCTGGCACGCAGGCCGACCTTGCCGTGAATCGCCGGCGCGCTCAAACCTGCCGCGCCTTTTTCCAGTACAAAGCCGCGAATCGGACCAACCGTACCGGTCTCAGACACCTCTTTGGCCCAGACGACAAACACATCGGCAATCGGGCTGTTGGAAATCCACATCTTGTTGCCGCTGAGCTTGTAGCCGCCAGGAACTTTCACGGCACGGCTCAGCATGCTGGCCGGGTCGGAGCCGTGGTTGGGCTCGGTCAGGCCAAAACAGCCAATCCATTCACCGGTGGCCAACTTGGGCAGGTACCTTTGCTTGGTGGCCTCGTTGCTAAATTCAAAAATCGGCACCATCACCAAGGACGATTGCACACTCATCATGCTGCGGTAACCGCTGTCCACCCGCTCCACCTCGCGCGCAATCAGGCCGTAGGCCACATAGTTCAGGCCGGGGCCACCGTAGGTTTCAGGCACCGTCGGGCCGAGCAGGCCGAGTTCACCCATCTCACGGAAGATGGCCACATCGGTTTGCTCCTTGCGAAAGGCCTCGACCACACGCGGCTGCAACTTGTCCTGGCAATAGGCGGCGGCGGCCTCCTTTATCATGCGTTCGTCATCGGTGAGCTGCTGCTCGAGCAGAAACGGGTCTTGCCAGTTGAAGGATGCGTGGGTCACGGGTGTACTCCGGTAGGTGAAGATGAAGGTAAGGCCTAAGTAACGTACATGTTAGCTTTGGCAGGTACTACCTGCAAACGAGTTGTTTTCACATAGTTATGAGTTTTTATCACTTGCTGAGTTTTTCTAAGATACCCGGTTTCAAAAAAAACAGTCTGTAGTAACTTTTATATTTGGATCAATAGCGATTAAAAAGTGAGTTATTTGATTAGGCTTGTGAGCCTATGCTGGCGTTGATATGTGCATATTGCATAACCAACACATCTTCTCAACCACTTCAGCGGACCCGGGCATGGGCATGAAATTGGCTGTACTCTACGGTTATTCCTTTGGCAAAATGGGTTTCCCATGTCTCAGATTTACAAGCTACTTTGCGCTGCAGCCTTGGCCTCACCGATGGTTTGCCCTGCGCAGCCACCGGCTAAAGCATCCCATTTGGAGCGTATTCAGGCAACCCGGCAGCTGCGGGTCTGCATCTGGCCAGACTACTACAGCATCACCTACCGCAACCCCAAAACCAACCAACTCAGCGGCGTGGACATTGACATGGCCCACGCGCTGGGCAAAGACCTGGACGCTGCGGTGGTGTTTGTCGACAGCTCATTTGCCAAGCTGGCAGACGATGTCGCGCAAAACCACTGCGATGTGGCCATGTTCGCCATCGGGATTACCCCCGCACGCCAGGAGAAACTGCGCTTTACCCCGCCCCACCTGGTAAGCGACATTTACGCCGTGGTCAGCCAGGCCAACCGCCGCATCCAGCAGTGGGACGACATTGATCAGCCTGGCGTGGTCGTGGCGGTGGCCAGAGGCACTCTGCATGAACCTGTCATGCGCGTCAAACTACAAGCCGCGCAGCTGCTGGTGCTGGACACCCCATTTGCCCGCGAACAAGAGGTTCAGTCTGGCCGCGCCGACGTGTTCATGACCGACTTTCCGTATAGCCAGCGTTTCCTGGCCAAGGCCGACTGGGCACGCCTGCTGGCACCACCCGGGCGCTACCACATCACGCCCTATGCCTACGCCGTTGCACCGGGCGACGAACCCTGGCTGGCGCGCTTGACTACTTTTGTTGCCGACATCAAGCGCGACGGGCGGTTGTTGGCATCGGCCCGGGCGCACCACCTCGACCCCATTGTTGCGCCGTGACAGACTCTGCGCGATACCTGCGGGCGATGGTGTTTGGCACCTTGGCGCTGGTGCTTGTCGGCGCAGTGGGTCTGACCGGTTACGTGTTGTGGCTGTTGCGTGCGGACACTCTGAGCAATGGGCTCGACACCGCCGCCTTACTGACCCGTAGCATCGAGGACTATCTGACCCGCAGCCTGCAAGTGACCGAGTTGGCTGCTGCCAACGCTCTGCCAGTCGGCCAGTTGCCAGGTCAGCGCGCGCACATTGGACAGGCTTTAAGCCAAATCCTGCGTCAGGCTCCGCACCTGCGGTCGATCTCATTACAAGACGAAAACGGCACCATCCTGGCCAGTTCCAACCCGGCCAATGTCAACCGCAATGTGGCGACTGACAGCTTTTTGCCGGTGGTACTGGGTGTGGCCTATGGTTTGCGCATCGGGCCATTGTGGTCGGGGCGCGATTTTGACCAGGGCCAGCCCGCCTTGAGCAACTCGGCCCAGAACCTGCCGAGTTTTATTCCGGTCATCAGCAGCGTGGTTCTGGGCGAGCGCTCGTTGACGCTGCTGTTTGCGCTGAATCCGGACTATTTTCAGCACTACATGACACAACAGCTGGACCCCGCGGCCGGCACTGTCACGCTGGCGCGGCTGGATGGAAGTTTGCTCATCACCACGGCGCAGCACATCAGCGCTACTGACGACGAGTGGCAAAGCCCCGCCGAGCGTACCTTGCGGTTTAACGAACAGGAGTTTGGGCAGTTTCAGCAGTTCAAAACCGACCCAGGCGGAGGGTGGCACGCCTTGACGGCGTATAGGGTGTCGTCGGTGTACCCGTTTGTGGTGATGACGCACCTGAACAGGGACCAAGTGTTGAACCGTTTTCGCACCGAAGCCGTCACCATATCGGGCGTGGTCGCGCCCAGCCTGCTGGTCATCACGTGGCTGGTCTTTGCCTTTTATCGCCGCCAGCGACTGCTTGAAGAACAACGTGCCGAGGGCGAACGTCTGCAGCGCATCAACGCCGCCAAGGTTTTTTCCCACACGCGGGAAGGCATTTTGATCACCGATGCGCAGGGCTCCATTCTTGATGTCAACGATGCATTTACCCAGATCACTGGATACCGCCGTGACGAGGTACTGGGAAAGAATCCGCGTTTTCTGAGCTCCGGGCGGCAAAACGCCGCGTATTTCGCCAGCATGTGGCAAGACTTGCGCCTGCATGGCCACTGGCGCGGTGAAATCTGGAACCGCAGCAAAGACGGCGGGGTATTTGCCGAGCTGCTGACGATCAGTGCGGTAGCCGACTCGCAAGGCCAAGTGCAGCAGTATGTTGGACTGTTTTCCAACATCACCAGCACTAAGCAGCTGCAAGACCGGCTGGAAACCTTGGCTCACTTTGACGCGCTGACGCAGTTGCCTAACCGCGTGTTGCTGGCAGACCGCCTTGAGCAAGCCGTGAGCCAGGCGTTGCGCCGTCAGTTGCAGCTGGCGGTGGTGTTCATCGACCTCGATGGCTTCAAGGCTATCAACGACAACTACGGCCATGATGCCGGCGACCAGCTACTGATCACCGTGGCGCAGCGCATGCGCCAGGTGCTGCGCGATGGCGACACCTTGTCACGCCAGGGTGGCGACGAATTTGTTGCGGTACTGGTTGACCTCCCGGAACCCGCAGCGTGTACACCGCTTTTGCAGCGCCTGCTGCAGGCTGTGTCCACCCCGGTGCCAATGAATACGATGCAGCTTGCGGTGTCAGCCAGCATCGGTGTTACGTTTTTTCCGCAGCTGCAAGACCTTGATGGCGACCAGTTGATGCGGCAGGCCGACCAGGCCATGTACCAGGCCAAGCTGGCCGGAAAAAACCGCTGGTTCGTATTCCAGCCTCAGCAGCCAAACGGCGCCGCGCCATAACCCCGCCATGCGCCGAAAACTCCCATCACTCCAGGCGCTGGCCTGCTTTGAGGCCGCCGCGCGCCACGAAAGCTACACCCGCGCCGCACAAGAGCTGGCGCTCACCCAGGGGGCGGTCTCTAGGCAGGTGGCTGCGCTGGAAGCGTTTGTTGGCCAGCCTCTGTTTCGCCGCACCCGCCATGGCGTGGCTTTGACCGAGCGTGGGCGCGACTACGCCACCCAAGTGGCACCCCGTTTGGCCGCGTTGGAGCAAGACACGCTCGATGTGATGAGCAGTCAGAGCGGTGCTTTGCGCCTGCGATTGGCCGCCGTGCCAACCTTTGCCACGCGCTGGCTGATTCCGCGCCTGCCCGACCTGAAACGACAGCATCCCGACTTGACCGTGCACATCGAAACCCGCACCCGCCCATTCATGTTTGCCGATACCGCGTTTGATGCGGCACTGTATGCCGGCACGCCCGATCAGGTGGCCAACTGGGCCGGCACCCAGGCTGTCAAATTGCTGGACGAAGCCGTGGTGCCAGTGTGCAGTCCGCATTGGCTTGGCGGTCAACCCCAACTCAGTCCCCAGGCCATTGCCAGCTTGCCGCTGCTGCAGCAAAGCACCCGGCCGTTGGCTTGGCGGCAGTGGTTTGAGGCTCAAGGGGTGGTGGCACCCCTGGCACTCATGGGCGCGCGGTTTGAGTTGTTTTCGATGACTGCAGCCGCCGCCGCTTGCGGCCTGGGGTTGGCGCTGGTGCCACGGCTGTTGATCGGTGACGAGCTCGCCCGGGGTGAATTGGTGGTGGCCTGTGACCAGGTTTTGGCCAGTGCCCGCGCCTACTACCTGGTGCGTCCAGAGGGCGACAGCCATCCGCCCGCTGTGCTGGCGTTTCAGGATTGGCTGATACAGGCGACGCAGTTCAAGACCTGATGGCACGCCAGCGTTGCCAGTATTCCAGTGCGATGCGGTAAGTGTTGAGTTGCACCTGCACGGTGTCCTCAATGCGCACACCATAACCGCCGGCCATCACCAACACCAGTGGAATGCGCCGGCTAAAACACCAGTCCAACACGCGCCGGTCTCGGGTTTGCAGACCGTCAAAGCTCAATTTGAGGCGCCCGAGCCGGTCCCCTTCAAACGGGTCAGCACCGGCGAGGTAAATGACAAAACCGGTTTCGAACCTTTGCGCCAGTTGCTCCAGTGCGTCTTCCAATGCGGCGAGGTAATCGGTATCCCCACAGCCATCCGCCAAGGGGACATCCAGGTCACTGGATTCCTTGCGAAACGGGAAATTCTTGTCGCCATGCAATGACAGGGTGAAAACACTGTCGTCGTTTTTGAAGATGCTGGCGGTGCCGTTGCCCTGGTGCACATCCAGATCGATTACCGCTACTTGCAAAGGTGGGCGCGTGGCGCGGTAAGTGCGTGCCCACGTGCTTTGCAGCGCGCGCGCTGTCACCGCCACGTCGTTGAACACGCAAAACCCGCCACCCTTGTCAGCGTACGCGTGGTGTGTGCCGCCAGCCAGGTTGGCGGCCAGACCGTGCTCCAAGGCGCTCAGACCCGCAGCCACGGTGCCGCCCACCGAGCGCCGTGCCCGCTCGGCCATGGCCAGGCTCCAGGGAAAACCAATTTCGCGCACGGCAGCTGCTGTCATCGTGCCTTCGGCCACCGCTGCAATATAGGCAGGGGTGTGCGCCAGTGCCAGTTCGCCGTCACTGGCGCACGGCGCCTCTTGCAGACAGATATCTGGCAATTGCTTGGCCAAGGCGTCACGCAGCATGCGGTACTTGACCATAGGAAAGCGGTGCCCGGGCGGCAGCGGCAGCACAAATTGATCGGAGTAAAAGGCCTGCATGCTGGCATGCTAACTGAGCAAACCGCTGTCATTGGGGGTGTGCCAACGAACAGATCAAACCGGGCGACGCGCCTATCGTCTGGTCAAGGCTCAAGTCAAGACGCTGTGGTCGCTTGTTTCCCCCAAAAAGTCCGCCGGAATTTCCGGCATGCCCATCTACTCACTGAAGGTTCCATCATGAAAACATTTCACCGTACCGCTGCAAGCCTGATCGTGGCTGCCGCAACACTCACCCTCGCGGCAGGCGCGCAAGCACAGAACTATCCAGCTGGCAACAATGCCCCCATGTATGGTGCTGGTAGCAGCTACATCGATCTGGGTGTGGGCCAGTCAGATTTCTCGCTGGACAACGGCATCGGCATTTTTGGCTCTGACCAAGGCGACACGTCTTATACCCTGCGCGCTGGACGCTACTTTGGCCAGAACTGGGGCGTCGAGTTGGGCTACACCGACTTTGGTTCCGTCAGCCGTGCGGGGGGGAGCACCAAAGCCGACGGCATCAACATCAGTTTGATCGGGAAACTGCCGCTGAACCAAGCTTTCAGTTTGCTCGGGAAAATCGGTACCACCTACAGCCGCACCGAGGTGTCATCCAACCCGGCATCGGGCGTTGTGGCCGGGTCTGAAAGTGACTATGGACTCTCTTACGGTATCGGCGTGGCTTATGCTTTCACCCCAAAATGGTCCGCCACGCTGCAATATGAATCGCAGGACGTGAAGTTTGCTGGTAACCGAGATGAACGGGTGGGCAACACCACCCTGAGCGCAAGATACCAATTCTGATCGGCCAACACCCACGCCATGGGCTGCGGTGCGTGGGCGTTTTTGCGATTCTTGGGCGCGGTAAGCGTTTGCGCTGAATAAAAAGGGGTACGCTTGGGGGCATTCAACCAGGGAAAGCTCCGATGCGTGACGCATTCAGCACTTGGCTCCGATGGGGCGTCAATATCCAGCCAGACTGGACCTTGAAGCGCAAGATTTTTCATACCAATGTGGCAGCACTGGTGGCCTTGACGTCTCTGGTTACTTATTGCGTGGCCTTGCTGGTTTGGCTGCCGTCCCGGATCACTACCAAAATCGTCATTGCTGAGCTTCCTTTTTACTTTTTGCTGGCGATGATCCCCTGGTTCAACCAAAAGGGAAGGGACAACCTGGCGCGCTGGACGCTGGCCTTTTCAGCGGTGGCCAGTCAATTGATTTCTGTACTTTTGGCGTTTGGCTCATACGTCAACGTGCATTTCTATTTCATCCTGTTTGCCATTGTGCCGGTCGCGTTTTTCCCGATCAGGCAGTGGCGCGCCATTGTTTTCCTGCTTGTCTTGAATGTCTCTCTGTACCTGACGTTCGAACTCATCGACCTGCCACCTGACCCCGAAGTCATGGCGTGGCGTCAATCCACTCTGGAAATTTTGCGTGCCAGTTATGCTGCCAGCACCGTGCTGACCATGTTCATCTTCATTTGGATGAGTGAAGTGGTGGCCCAAAACAGCGAGGCCAAGTTGGAAAACATCTCGCTCACGGATTACTTGACCAACTTGCCCAACCGTCGGTACTTTGAGTCTGTTTTTGCGCAAGAAATTGCCAAGAGCAAGCGAGACAATACGCCGCTGGCTTTGGCCATGGTGGATATTGACCACTTCAAGGCCATCAACGACAACTACGGGCACGATACGGGCGACAGCGTACTGCAACACATTGCCCAATTGCTGAGCCAGGCCACACGCAAGAGCAATGTGATTGCGCGCATCGGTGGTGAAGAATTTGCGGTGCTGCTGCCCAATACATCGCTCAGTGGTGCCGTCGACGTCGCCGAGCGTATGCGCCAGGTCACCCAAGAAGAAAGCTTTGGTCTCAAGGACCAGCAGTTGACGATCACGGTCAGCATCGGTGTTGTCGCCGTGAACAGTGACTTGCCCATGACCCAGGCCTACAAGTGGGCGGATGAAGCGCTTTACCGGGCCAAAAACACAGGCCGAAACCGAGTTGTGGCGAGTGATGCGGCCCTACCGCCCGAGGTCGCGTCCTAACTGCCTGCAGCTTGAGCGGAACCAATAGGTAATCCCACTGATTTTCAGACACCCGCGCCCATGCTAAGCTGACTGATGTTGATTGCCACAGCCCACTAACAGGAGCGCTTCCCATGCCCGGACTTCTTCCCCACATTGACCCTGACGGTTTGCTTGAATTTTCGGTGGTGTACACCGACCGTGCCTTGAACCACATGTCCAAACGCTTTCAAGGCGTGATGAAAGACATCTCGGGCATCCTCAAAGAGGTGTATCACGCCAAATCAGCGGTGTTGGTGCCAGGCAGCGGCACCTTTGGCATGGAAGCCGTGGCGCGGCAGTTTGCCACTGGCAAAAAAGCGCTGGTGATCCGCAACGGCTGGTTCAGCTACCGCTGGACGCAAATTTTTGACATGGGTTCCATTCCGAGTGAATCTACTGTGCTCAAGGCACGGCGCACCAGCGATGACGCGCATTCGCCATGGGTTCCCTGCCCCATCGACGAAGTGGTGGCCACCATCCGCGCTAAAAAACCCGATGTGGTGTTTGCCCCGCACGTGGAAACCTCTTCTGGCATGATCCTGCCCGATGCGTACCTGAAAGCCACGGCAGACGCCGTGCATGAGGTCGGTGGCCTGATGGTGCTGGACTGCGTTGCTTCCGGTGCCATGTGGGTGGACATGGAGGCTACCGGGGTGGATGTGCTGGTCAGCGCGCCACAAAAAGGCTGGAGCGGCTCGCCCTGCTGTGCCATGGTTTGCCTCAGCCCGCGCGCTCGCGCTGCCATTGACGGCACCACCAGCACCAGTTACGCCTGCGACTTGAAAAAGTGGTTGCAGATCATGGAGGCCTACGAAGGCGGTGGCCATGCCTACCACGCCACGATGCCGACCGACGCGCTAACACGTTTGCGCGAAGTCATGCAGGAAACGCGTGACTATGGCTTTGAAAAGGTCAAGGCCGAACAAGTCGCGCTGGGCGCCAAGGTGCGTACCCTGTTCGAGAGCCGGGGCATTCACAGCGTGGCAGCCGAGGGTTTCAAAGCGCCGGGTGTGGTGGTGAGCTACACCACCGACGCTGACATTCAAAACAGCAAGAAGTTTCTGGCGTTGGGTCTGCAAACGGCTGCGGGCGTGCCACTGCAGTGTGACGAACCCGCCGGGTTTTCGACTTTCCGCGTCGGCTTGTTTGGTTTGGAAAAACTGCACAACGTGGACCGTACCGTGGCGCAACTGGCAGCAGCGCTGGATCAGATGGGTATTCACGCAGCATGACCCGCGCCACAGATCCCCGTCGTTTTTCTGAAAAAACCCAGTGGCTGCGGCCCTATACCCGCTGGGCCACCCGATTCGCGCTGAATTCACCTCGCTGGTGGCCATCCGCGCTGCGCAACGCGCCACTGAAAGTGTCAGCGTTGATCCTACGCGGTTACCACAAAGCATTGCGCTAGCCCGCAACACCAGTGGCATTGATTTTCAGGGCTAAAACAGCCAAGGCACAAAACGCTTGTTTTGGTTGCAGTAGTCGGCATAAGCCGGATGGGTTTCCCGCATCCATTGCTCCTCCAGACCGGCTTTGATCCACAACACCCCAGCCAGCGCCGCCCAAGCCAGCGATGCCGGTAAGGGTGCGGCCAGGCAGGCCAACGCACTGGCCCCGAGCAGCACGGCCGTGTACATGGGGTGGCGCACCAGCCTGTAAGGACCGCTCGTGACCAGCGTCCCGTTGGTCTTTGGCGTTGGCCGGATGTTGAAGTTGCCCAGGCGGTTGTGCAGCAAGGTCCAGCCACCCCAGACTACCGCCGCCGCCGCCAGCGCCAGGCAGACCCACGAACCAGTGCCTTGGTACAAACTCGGCCAAGCCATCACCGACAGTGCCAGCAACAGACTGAATTGCAAAAAAACCAGCCAGGAGCCAGCTTGGTGACGTTGTGAGGTTGACAGCAGAGCCATGCCAGTTCAAAGAAAGATGTATGGCGGTTATTGTGACCCAGGCGTGACCGTGGCAGCGTGGCGGGTTATAGTTTCAGAAGAAGCCACCCGCTTCAACCGGTATCGATCACTACAAGGCGACCGACATGATTTCTTTGCGTCTCTTTTCGTCTTTTTTATTCAGTCTGGGTCTTTTGGGCTGTGGCCCCTCAGACGGTCCCCATGTGACCACGCCGGCGCAACCCAGCGAGACCGTTGCAGCGCCAGCGGCCAAGAAAGAAATTGCCTTGGTCATGAAGACCCTGACCAATCCGTTTTTTGTCGAGATGGAAAAGGGTGCGCGCCGCGCCGAGAAAGATCTTGGCGTCAACCTGACAGTCAAGACGGCAGCGCAAGAGACCTCCATCGAGCAGCAAATTCAGTTGGTGGAGGATCTGGTGGCCGCCAAGGTTCACGCCATTGTGATCGCGCCTGGCGACTCCCAGCGTCTGATACCAGCACTTAAGAAGGCGCACGATGCGGGCATCAAGATTGTCAATATTGACAATCGGCTTGATCCGCAGGCTGTCCAGCAAGCGGGCATGCTGCCCGTGCCCTTTATCAGCGTCGACAACGAGGCGGGCGCCTACAAGGCAGGCAAATTTCTCACGGTAGGGATCACCAGCTCGACCCAGGCTGCCATACTGGAAGGCATTCGCAGTGCCGACAACGCTCAACAACGGGCGCGGGGTGCGCGCCGCGCGCTGGAGGAAAACCCCAAGATCAAGGTGGTGGCTTCTGAAACCGCCAACTGGAAGATCGACGAGGCCTATGAAGTGACCAAGCAGCTATTTGGCAAGTACCCCAACATCAAGTTGCTGTTTGCCGCCAACGACATCATGGCCATTGGTGCCATCAAGTACCTGCAGGCGGGCAAAAAGACGGATGTCAAGGTTGCCGGCTACGACGCGTTGGACGAAGCCATTGCCGAGATCCGGGCCAAGAAAATGGTGGCCACGGTAGACCAGCAAGCGGCTGAACAAGGCTACCAGGGTGTGGCGCTGGCCTTGCGACTGAGCCAAGGCAGCGTGGTACCCGCCACCACCACCATCGACACCCGGTTGGTGACCGCAGCGTCTCTGCCCTGAACCCGGCGACCTGAGCCGTGAAGTGGCGTGCCAGCATCACTGCCAAACTGCTGGGCTTTTTGCTGGCAGCGGGGGTATTGCCGTTGATCCTGTTGGGTGCCATCGCTTTTGATTATTCAAAACGCATGGTGACTGAGCAGACCGAGGCCGAAAACACCCGGTTGCTGGCCAGTTTTTCTTCCTACCTGCGGCTCTACCAGGACCAGATTGACGATTTGGCTGCCAGCATTGCCGGCAACACCGACATTGGCTTGGCTTTGCGCAAAGCCGACGAACAGGCTGCTGACACCTATGACGCGTTGGGTATGCGAGCACATATGGGCTACATCCTCAACAGCTATGTCCGTGTCAAAGGGCTGGTGTCCATCAATATTTTTTCTCGCGGTGGCGCTGGCTTTCAGGTGGGTGAAACGCTCGATGTGAGCCGGGTGGAGAAGTCAACCATCGAAGCCATGTTGCTAGAAGCCAGTCAGGCCAATACGCCGACGCTTTGGCGAGGTGTCTTTGACAACCTGAACACCCGCTCGGAACAAAAGAAAGTGATCAGTGTCACGCGGGCCATTCAGCATTTTTCACCTGCCACCGGTAAATCGGACGTGGTCGGGGTGTTGGTGATCAGCCTCAACAATGACCTCATGCGCAGTTTTCTGGAAGGCGCTCCGTTGGCCCCGGGCGGTCAGCTCATGGGTTTGGATTCACAGGGCCGCATCGCTTTGCACTCCGACCCGAGCCAGTTTGGCCAGCCGCTGCTGCCGTCGTTGCTGGATCTGGTGCGCGCTGTGCCACCCGTGCCCAGGTTGGTACTTGACGGTGAAGAGGTGCTGATGAAGGTCAGTCGGGCTGACCCGCGCCGAGGCCTGATGGTGGTGATCACGCCGCGTTACCTTCTGACACAGCAGGTCAACCGGCTGGCGCTGGCCACCTTTGGCCTGGTTTTGCTGGCGGTGATGGCGGTGTTCACCCTGGCTTGGTACTTTGGCCGGACCGTGTTGGCCCCAGTGCGGGCGGTATCACAAGGTTTTGCCCAACTGATCAGCGAGCCGCAGGCCATGCACCTGCCTTTGCCGACAGGCCGTGTTCCTGAGGAGATTGCGCAATTGGTGCGTGGCTACAACGATCACCTGGCGGCACAAGAGGTGCAGCGTATTGCGGCGCAAGAGTTACAAGCGGCCAAATTAGAGGCGGAGTCGGCCAATCTGGCCAAAAGTCGCTTTCTGGCCACCATGTCGCATGAGATTCGCACGCCCATGAATGGGATTTTGGGCATGACACAGTTGCTGTTGACACCGCAGCTCACCGACCGGGAGCGGCTTGACTACGCCAGAACCGTGCTCAGTTCGGGGCAATCCTTGCTCAGCCTGCTCAACGATATTCTGGACCTGTCAAAGATTGAGGCGGGTAAGTTTCAGTTGGACATGACTCTTGTAGAGCCAGAGCAGCTCTTGCACGAAATCCACGCCCTGTTTTCGGGAGCGGCCAAAAACAAAGGGCTGCAGTTGGACTGGCAGTGGCATGGCCAGCACGGACAAGGTTACCAAACCGATGGTCACCGGCTTCGACAAATGCTCACTAATTTGTTGGGCAACGCCATCAAATTCACTGCACGGGGGCAGATTCGTGTCGAGGGCCGGGTGATGGAGCACGACGATACGTCGGCGGTACTGGAGTTCGCAGTGGTCGACTCAGGTATGGGCATTGCGCCTGACAAGTTGGACTTGTTGTTCAAACCGTTTTCCCAAACCGACAACTCCACAACGCGGCAGTACGGCGGGTCAGGGCTGGGATTGTCGATTGTGAGCAGCCTGGCCAAATTGCTTGGCGGGCAGGTGGGTGTCGAAAGCACACCTGGCGTAGGCTCGCGATTTTGGTTTCAGGTTCGCGCTGACCGGGTGGCTGAAGGCCAGGATAAACGCCTGCGTGATCCCTTTGGCTCGTCCGCATCTAACGAAGCGCTGGCGGGTTCGACGTCTGGGTGTGCGCTCACTTTGAGCGGCAATATTCTGGTGGTGGAAGACAACTTGGTCAACCGCATGGTGATTGAGGGTTTGCTGACGCAAGTGGGTTTGCAAGTCATTCTGGCCAACGATGGGCAGCAAGCACTGGACCTGATCTGCTCGGGGACCGAACCCGATGTGATTTTGATGGACCTGCAAATGCCGGTGATGGATGGCTACTCGGCCACTGAGGCCATTCGGCAATGGGAGTCGACCCACGCCAGGGGCCGCACACCCATCCTGGCATTGACAGCAGATGCCTTTGAGGAAGACCGCCAGCGTTGCCTGCGCGTGGGCATGGACGACTTTTTGACAAAACCTATCTCGCTGAGCATGTTGACGGCGGCGTTGTGCCCCTGGTTGCGCAGTGGCGCCGCGCCTGCCGGGGATACCCTGCAGGGCAGTTTGGCCCGCTTGGACTGGCCCACCTTCCTGGGCCTTCTTGAGCCATTGATTGCATTATTGGAACTCAACAAGTTTGATGCTGTTGCACAATTCAAGTCGATTCAGGCGGCTGCAGCGTCGACGGCGTTGGCTGCCCAAATTGACGCTCTGGAGCCGCTGATTCAAAGCATGCGTTTTGCAGAGGCAGCCACTGCATTGCGACGACTGATAGACGAACAGGTGACACATGCCCCAGCATGACATGCCGTTTGACAAGCCAAAAATATTGGCCATCGATGACACGCCCGTCAATTTGATGACGCTGGGAGAGGCGTTGAAACATGAATTTGACCTGCAGATAGCGACCTCTGGCGCGCAGGGGATGGCGCAGGCACGCCTGACACCCCCAGATTTGATCCTGCTTGACATCATGATGCCGGAGATGGACGGTTTTGAGACTTGCCGGCGCCTCAAGGCCGACCCGCAGCTCAAGGATATTCCTGTGGTGTTCATCACCGCCTTGCATGAGCTGGGTTCCGAGGTCACGGGCTTAGAGCTGGGGGCGTTGGACTACATCACCAAACCGATCCAGGTTGAGACGGCACGCCAGCGTATTCGCAATCTGGTGGAGCGCGAGCGCTTGCGCCAGCAGGTGATTCAACAGCGGGACCAACTCGAGGCGGACATCCGGGAGCGCCTGGTCACCGAAGAAAAACTCAAGCTCGCCGCCAGTGTGTTTGCCAGCGCTCACGAAGGTATTGCCATCACCAACACCCTGGGCGACATCATTGATGTCAACCAATCGTTCACGCGTATCACGGGGTATCAGCGCGACGAGGTGGTGGGCAAAAACCCCAGGTTGCTCAACTCCGGGCGTCAAAGTCCGGAGTTTTATGACCTGTTGTGGCAGGAGGTGCAGGCCAAGGGCCACTGGTGCGGTGAAATCTGGAACCGCCGCAAGAATGGTGAGGTCTATGCCGAAATGCTCAACATCACCACGGTGCAGAACGCTCAGGGTCAACCGCAAAACTTTGTGGCCTTGTTCTCTGACATCACGGCCTTGAAAGAACACGAACAAGAGCTCGACCATATTGCCCACCACGATGTACTCACGGGTATGCCCAATCGGTCCTTGCTGTGGGACCGTCTGCGCCAAGGCATGAACCAGGCGCAGCGGCGTGGGCAGCAGCTGGCCGTGGTTTTTATTGACCTGGACGGCTTCAAGGTGGTCAACGACACCCACGGCCATGAGGCCGGGGATCAACTGCTCAGAACCTTGGCCAGCCGCATGAAACAAAACTTGCGTGACGGTGATACCTTGGCGCGTTTTGGGGGCGACGAGTTTGTCGTGGTGATGGTGGACCTGAATGACCATGCCGCCAGCACGCCGCTGCTCCAACGTCTCTTGGAGGCCGCAGCCCAACCCGTTCAGGTTGGCGACATCACGCTGCAGGTGTCGGCCAGTCTGGGAGTTACTTTTTACCCCCAGTCAAATGACATGGATGCCGAGGATTTGTTGCGCCAAGCCGACCAAGCCATGTACCAAGCCAAACTGGCCGGAAAAAACCGCTACCAGCTGTTCAGCCCCACCTGACAAAATCTGGGAACGCGGTGCCATGCCCAGACGCAACAGCTCAAGTTGCGAGACGTTGGGCCCGGGCGGCCAGCTCGTGCGCCAGTTGCTCTTTGGCTTCTGGGTAAATCAGGGATTCTTCCAGGGCAATATGGTCATTGCACAGGTTGAGGAAAATCTCCACGGTGTGCTGCATCTCTGCCATGTCCACCCAATCTTCTCCTTGCGCAATAGCCCGCAGCATGGGCGCCAGTTCCAGCCAGTTTTGCTCGATCCAGCCATGATCCTGTTGCAAGGTGCGCACTGCCTGTACCAGCTCCGCGTTGTCACTGGCCAGCAATTGGGGGAATACATTTTTTTCTTCGTCCGCATGGTGCTGGCGCGATGTACTGGAGAAAAACGCCTCGATCGTGCCCGCCTGTTGCCGCAGCAACGCCGCGTCACTGCTGGTTTCCAGCTGCGGAAGCACCTCAGCCAGAAGGGCCAGATGCTCTTGAATCTGTTGATGGCAGGCGTCCAAGGCCTTGAATCGATCTGTCTGGGATACCGTTTTCATGTACAACTCCTGATGAATTTGATGTTCATTGTCGTGAAGCCAGACCCTGCCGAATTGAGTTAGATCAAAAATCACATTTTTTGCCGGACCTCAAATTGCTGACGTAGATCAATAAATCTTCAGTTTTTGAGCGAGCCCGTGGCGCAGTGCCCCGGCCCGAGCGTAGGATGCACCCCTACCTGCGGCGCTGTCATTTGTGACCAAGAGCAGGGCTAGGAGACAACTTTGCAAGCTACCAACACTGCGAATCCGACCTATTTTCACAAGGTCGTTGATTGTCAA
>JAIFMR010000214.1 GCA_020048255.1 Rhodoferax sp.
CCGGGCTTTTGCCGCGCCGGGCGCCTGGCTAGAATGAACCGATGGACATTTACCAGTTACAGGTGAGTTATCTTGAGCACGAGGACCGCATCCTGCTGCGCATGAACACGCGCAGCAATGAAGAGTTCCGCCTGTGGCTGACGCGTCGCATGGTCCAGAGTGTCTTTCCTCATTTGACAGACATCACCACCCGTCTCAACACCCAGGACAGCGCCATGGCCAGCCACGATGGAGCCAACCCTGCCGCTCTGGCGGCCTTCAAAAAGCAGGAATCACTGGCCACGGCCGATTTTCAGACACCTTACCGCGCCAGCGTGACATCAACGCCGCTGGGCCACGCGCCCTTGCTGGTGTCGAAAATTCATCTGACTGAAGTTCATGGCCCTAGTCTGCGCATGGGTTTTGAAGAGCAGAGCCACAGCAGAGCCCAGGGGCGAGCGTTTGACGTGACGCTAAATGCATCCGTCATGCACAGCCTGTTGCATTTGCTCGAGGCGGCCATGCAACAGTCGAATTGGGGCTTGTCCCTACCCGCCAAGCCCAGTGATGCGTTCAACATCCTGGCCACAGCCACACCGCCGGCGTATCTGAACTAGCTGTTTGCAGCCATCACGCCCCATTTGGCCAGCGCCGCATCGTCGCTGACACGGGCATCGACCCAACGCGCACCCGCGGGTGTTTGTTCCTTCTTCCCGCCGAGGTCACCGCCACCATGACAATCTGGTCTAGCGGCGCCAGCAGACCCACGCGGTGAATGACGCGCGCACCGAAGATGTCAAAGCGCTTGTGTGCAGCATCGATCATGTCCTCAATCGATTTTTCGGTCATGCCAGGGTAGTGTTCCAGCTCCATGCTTTGAATGGCGCCGGGCTCACCCGCCGTGCGGTCCCGCACGGTGCCAACAAAGCTGCACACGGCACCGACCCGGCCGTCCTGGGCGCGCAAAGCGGCAATCTCTTCAGCCACATTAAAGTCGGCTGTTTGAACAGAAACGCGGGGCATTTTTTGCATAAGAAATCAGCCTCTAGCCCTTTTAGACGTTGCGTGAACAGCTATTTATTTTGAGTCAAATCAACCGCCAGTGACCGGCGGGAAAAAGGCGACTTCTGCGCCGTCGGTCAGTGCCACTGACTCGTCCACCATGACCTGATTGAGCGCCAACCGCACCGCTTTGCCACGGGTCAGGCTTTCAGCATAAGGTCCGCCCAACGCCACCAACTCGTCACGCAAGGCCGCCAAAGTGCTGGCCTGGGTGTCGCGCACCTCTGCGGGTACGCCTACCGCCTCTCGAATCGAGGCAAAGTACTTGACCGTGACTTTCATGCCAGCACCTCCGAAAACGGAATGAAGCGCACCACATCCCCGGGCGCAATGGTTCGCCCGGGCGGGTTGTCCACCAGCCCATCGCCCCACACCGCCGAGGTCAACACGCCCGAGCTTTGGTTGGGGAACAACTCCAGTGCCCCGGCTGCATTGCGCCGAGCCCGCAGGAATTCACGACGTTTATCGGCTCTAGCCCAGGTAAAGTCTGCGGTAGCAGCTATGGATTCTGGAGCAACTTGTGACACGCCTTGCAGCTTGAGCAAAAACGGACGAACCAGCATCAAAAAAGTCACAAAGCTCGACACCGGGTTACCTGGCAGGCCCATGAAGTGCGTGTTGGCCACCCGACCATAGGCAAAGGGCTTGCCTGGCTTGATGGCAATCTGCCATAAGTCCAGATGCCCCAGGCTTTGCACGGCAGGTTTGATGTGGTCCTCTTCGCCAACGGACACGCCGCCACTGGTGAGGATCAGATCATGCTGCTGTGCGGCTGCGCGCAGGGCTTGAACAGTGGCCTCGCGCTGGTCCGGTACGATACCGAGGTCACTGACGACACAGCCCAGTCGAACCAGCATAGCCCTGAGAAAAAACCGGTTGGAGTTGTAGATAGCCCCTGGCGCCATGTGCTCTGGAGCGACATCGCCCGGCATCACGAGTTCATCCCCAGTCGAGAACAATGCCACCCTTGGACGGCGTACCACACCCAAGCTGGCCATGCCAATACTGGCAGCTAGCCCAAGTGCAGCGGGGGTCAGGCGCTCTCCTTTTGAGAGTATGACAGCACCTCGGGTCACATCTTCGCCAGAGCGCCGAATCCATTGACCAACTTGAACTGCCCCGGCGATGCGCACGTTTGCGTCCTCCTGCACCGTACAGTCTTCCTGCATCACCACCGCGTCCGCGCCAGCCGGAATGGGCGCACCCGTAAAAATGCGTGCCACCGACTGCGGTGCCAAGGCATGACCCGAGGTGCCTGCAGGAATACGCTGCGACACCGGCAAGGCTACGCCTGCCGCGAGGTCCGCGCAGCGCACGGCGTACCCATCCATTGAACTGTTGTCATGCTGGGGCACCTGCAGACCCGACACCACGTCCATCGCCAGCACCCGACCATCGGCTTCAAAGGTGGGCACCTGCTCCTGGCCAGCCAAGACGTTGGCGTGGCTCAGCAATTCCGCCAAGGCATCGTCCAAAGATTTGAGTGGTTTGAAAGTCTTGGCCGCGCTGGTCATACAAAGTACTCCGGGTTGTAAACAAAGCGCTCGCCTTGGGACAACAGCCAAGTGACCACGCTGTCGGGGTCATTCAAGTCCAGCACGGCCAAACCGGTGGGCACAGGCAATTGGTCAGGTGAGTCGGTCGCAATGGCGGTGATGAAGTCGTCATCCATGTAGCGCGCCGGTTTGCCGGCCGTGGCACGCCAAACTTCCACTTTGAGCAAATCGGAGTCTTTAAACCCTTCCACCAACACCCAGTCCACGCCGTCATACAACTCGGCGATGAGTTGATGCACCGTGGGGCAGTTGGCCACTTCAAATTCGCGCATCAGGGCCAGACGGTTGCTAGACGCCACCACCACCTCAAAGGCACCCGCTTCGCGATGCCGAAACGTGTCTTTGCCCGGATGGTCAATGTCAAATTTGTGGTGGGCATGCTTGACCACCGACACCCGCAGCCCCCGATGTCGCAGCGCCGGGATCAAACGCTCCACCAAGGTGGTCTTACCCGAACCGGAGAACCCGGCAAATCCGACCACTTTCATGGAATACGCTCTCTTATAAATAGCTACTAACGCTTACTCAATATAGGCTATGAGCCAATTTCATTGGCAATGGGCGACGATGAAGGCCTTGATCGCCCCGACGTCTGCCGCCATGCGCGTCACCCGCTTGGGCAGCGCCTCGATACCAATAAATTTGGCCGGACGGTCCGGCTCCTGGCCGGTGGCCTCGACAATGGTTTGCGCAAACTTGATCGGCAAGGCGGTTTCCAGAACGATCATGGGCACCCCTGCCTGAAGATGCTCCAACGCAACCTTGACACCGTCGGCGGTGTGCGTGTCGATCATCATGCCGTGCCGCTCAAAGGTGTCCTTGATGGTCGCCAGGCGATCGGCATGGGTGCTTTTGCCACTCTCAAAACCGTAGCGCAGGCGGGCATCATTGAAAGCCTGATGCTGGCTCAGATCAAAGCGCCCATCGCGCTGCAAGGCGTCCCCAAACAGCGCTTTGGTGCGCGCACCGTCGCGACCCAGCAGATCAAACACGAAACGCTCGAAGTTGCTGGCCTTGGAAATATCCATCGACGGGCTGGAGGTTTCCTGGGTGTCGGCACTGGTGCGCACGCGGTACACACCGGTGGTAAAAAACTCATCAAGAACATCGTTCTCATTGGTGGCCACCACCAATTTGGCCACGGGCAGGCCCATCATGCGGGCGATATGTCCGGCACACACATTGCCAAAGTTGCCGCTGGGCACGGTAAAGCTGACCTTTTGCGTGTTGAGTTCGGTGGCCTGGAAATACCCGGCGAAGTAGTAAACCACTTGGGCCAACAAGCGCGCCCAGTTGATGGAGTTGACGGTGCCGATGCGGTACTGGCGCTTGAAATCCAGGTCGTTGCTGACGGCTTTGACCATGTCCTGACAGTCGTCAAACACGCCATCGACGGCAATATTGAAGATGTTGTCGTCCATCAAACTGAACATTTGAGCCTGCTGGAACGGGCTCATGCGCCCAAACGGGCTGGTCATGAAGACGCGCACACCTTTTTTGCCGCGCATGGCGTATTCGGCCGCGCTGCCGGTGTCGCCGCTGGTGGCCCCCAGAATGTTCAGCTCTTCACCACGGCGCCCGAGTTCATATTCAAACAGGTTGCCCAGCAGTTGCATCGCCATGTCCTTGAAGGCCAGCGTCGGGCCGTTGGACAGGGCTTCGAGCCACAGGTTGTTTTCCAGATGGCGCAGGGGTACGATTTCACCCGTGCCAAACACCTCGGACGTGTAGGTTTTGGCGCACAGCGCTTTCAGATCTGCCGCGGGAATGTCGTCAATGTAGAGCGACAAAATCTCGAACGCCAGCTCGGCGTAGCCCTGGTTGTGGTAGGCCACGCGCCAGCGGCTCAGGGTTTCGTCATTCACCTGCGGATACGACTCGGGCAGGTACAGCCCACCGTCCGGAGCCAGGCCTTCGAGCAGGATATCGCAAAAATGTTTGGGGCTTTTGTCCCCGCGGGTGGAGATGTATTTCATGACGTTGATCCCTCAAAAGGTGGTCGATTCAGACCCTTGGCTCAAGCCAGTTCTTCCTTGCGAATGCGGGTGATGGGCTCCAGCACGGTTGGCAGGGCCTGCATCTGCGCCATGGCTGCGTTCATGCTGGCCTCGACGCAGTCATGCGTCAGGATGATGACGTCGGTTTGTGGCACCTGGGTTTGACCGTTCGCCACCTCACCGCTGATTTCGTCAGCCTCGCGCTGCAACACCGCATCAATGCTGATACCGGCTGCCGCCAAAATCCCGGTGACCTTGGCCAGCACACCGGTCTCGTCGGCCACCCGCAGGCGCAGGTAATAACTGGTGACCACCTCGCTCATGGGCAGCACGGACAGATTGCTCATGGCGTTGGGTTGGAACGCCAGATGCGGCACACGCTGCGCGGCATCGGCCGTATGCAAGCGGGT
>JAIFMR010000011.1 GCA_020048255.1 Rhodoferax sp.
TTCTTGGCTCCGGAAAAACCACCCTGCTCAAGCGGGTGTTGTCGGAAGCCCACGGCCAGAAAATTGCCATCATCGAAAACGAGTTTGGCGAGGAAAACATCGACAACGAGATTTTGGTGACTGACGCCAAAGAGCAGATCATCCAGATGAGCAACGGCTGCATCTGCTGCACCATCCGCGAAGACCTGCGCGAAGCGCTGCAACTGCTGGCCAGCAAAAAACGCCAGGGACTGCTGGACTTTGACCGCGTGGTGATCGAGACCACCGGTTTGGCCGACCCCGGACCGGTGGCGCAAACGTTTTTCATGGACGACGAGATCGCCGAGAGCTATCTACTGGACTCCATTTTGACGCTGGTTGACGCCAAACATGCGCAAAAACAGCTCGATGATCGCCAGGAGGCGCGCCGCCAGGTGGGCTTTGCCGACCAGATATTCATCAGCAAGACCGACCTGGTGTCGGCTGAAGATGTGGACGACCTGAAGCACCGCCTGAAGCACATGAACCCACGCGCGCCACAAAAAGCCGTGCATTTTGGCGAAGTTGCACTCAGCGAGGTGTTTGACCTGCGTGGTTTCAACCTCAATACCAAGCTCGACATCGACCCGGATTTTCTTGAGGATGAGAATCACGCCGAACACCATCATGAGCATCATGACCACGCCCCGGGCGAGACCTGCAATCACCCCTCGCACCAGCATGGCCATCATCACGCCCATGACGACGATGTAAAGAGTTTTGTCTTCAGGTCAGACCGTGCCTTTGACCCGGCCAAGCTGGAAGACTTTTTGGGGGCTGTGGTGAATGTTTATGGCCCGCGCATGCTGCGTTACAAAGGTGTTCTTTATATGCAGGGTACTGAGCGCAAAGTGATTTTTCAGGGCGTGCACCAGTTGATGGGCAGCGACCTGGGCCCCGCTTGGGGCAAGGACGAGAAGCCCTGCAGCAAAATGGTTTTCATTGGCATCGACCTGCCGCAGGATATTTTTCTGCAAGGCATGGCAAAGAGTCTTGCCTAGGCATTAACAAGGACTTGAATGAATCGTGATGTTTGCCTCTCTTTTACAACTGATGGGCCTTGTCCGGCCCGAGCCTGTACACTCGCGCGCCGAAGAATTAGCCCCGCCAGAGACAACCCAGCTACCATGCAGCCCACCCCATGAACCGTCCGCGGCTGACAAGGCATTGAAAATACAAGGCAAACCTGCCATGAGGTCCATCGTGAAAGACAAAGTGATCAAACCCCAAGTGGCGGCTGAAAAACCAAGCACTCGACCAGCGGTCAAACCAAGCGTCGCGGACAAGCCGGCATCCAAAGCCAAAATCGGCGATGTCGCCAAGCCTGCCACCCGAGCCAAAATCCAGAATGGTGCAACCAGCAAAACCAAGCTGCTTGCACCCGCTGTCCAAAAGAAGTCCGAACCCGTGACCACCAAAACCCATGCCGAACCCATTGCCAAAGCCGTCAAGGCTGCTGCAGTGCCCGCCCCCTCCCCGGTTGCCAAACCGGCTCCAGCCCCCGTTGCCAGCATTGTCAATACCCCGCAGTTGACCCCGTTGGGTGTGCCGGTGCGATCTGGTCGACCCTCCTCGCGACTGGCGCAATTGACCGTGCCCTCCATGGCGCAGTCAGTCGCGTCGACTGCGGCCAAGTCAAGTTTTACCCAGATGACCACAGTCCAGCCGATCGCGCCGGCCTTGGCTTCAGCCGTCAAGAAAGATCCGGCGCTGGCCAACAATTGGAAGATCAGGCCGGTGGCCGAACTCAGCGATGCTGAACTGATCGCCATGCCCGATGAAGAGTACATGAACGAAACCCAGCTGGCGTTCTTTCGCCTGAAACTGGTCAGCCTGAAAAACGGCATTCTCAATAACGCTGGTGAAACCACCGAGCATTTGCGCGAAGACACGGTCGTCGTGCCCGATCCAGCTGACCGCGCCACCATTGAAGAAGAGCATGCACTTGAGTTGCGCACCCGTGATCGCGAGCGCAAGCTGCTGAAGAAGATTGAACAGTCAATTGCACGCATCGACGCAGGCGACTATGGCTATTGCGATGAAACCGGTGAATCCATTGGCGTCGGGCGTTTGCTGGCGCGACCCACTGCAACGCTGTCACTTGAGGCGCAGCAGCGGCGCGAACTCAAGCAAAAAATGTTTGGAGACTGACGCCTTGCGGCGTCCCATCCAGAGAGTTACCAAGGTCTTTTTATGGCAACAGAAGGCAACAGTCCGGGCTTGCTGTCAAAGGTCGCCAAATTTGTGCTCAATCCAACGGTCGATTGGGTAGACATCGAAAAAGCCGAGTCTGAACGCTCGGGTGAACACGGCAAGCTTGCGCTCAAACAAATGATTGAGCGCAAGCAGTACAACGATGCAGTGCGCAAACGGGAGTTTGAAAAACTTCGCAAATTGCGCCGCGCCACGGCACAGGTCAACGCAGGTGCCGCCGCGCTGCCTTCGTCTTTTCAGGACAGTTGGGGCTACTCGGTGTTCGAAGAGCGTGCCCAGACGCTCAAGAAAATCGATGAAATTGAAGCCCAGATGTCCAAGCAATGGTGGAAGGGCAATGGTGGTCCCAAGACCGCAGGACTGATGAGCCGAGAGCAGACACCCCAGCCCGTTCAGCAAGACGGCATTGACAGTGCATTTGCCACCACCTTGCCGTCAGACCTGTACGACAGCGAAAACCAAGTGCCTACGCAGATGGGTTCAGCGGTTTCTGCTGGGCAAAGCCGTTTCGACGCACCCACCACGACCGCGCCACCCCTCGATACCCTGACCACGGTGGCGGGTATGTTGTCCATATCTGGCACCGAGGGGGTTCAGGCCGATGAAAATTTGACCGATCCGACGCTAGAAGAGGCGGCCATACGCTTTGCCAACAGTGATGACGGTGGTGCCGAGGCCGTGTTGTTAAGCGCCCTGCAAACACCCGGTACGCCTTCCAGAACCAGCCAAACTTGGTTTGTGGCCTTGTTGGATTTGTACCGCGCCACCGGCCAGATGGCCAGCTTTGAACACATTGCCACAGACTATGCCAAGCGTTTTGGCGCTAAGGCACCAGTTTGGTTGCCGGTTGTGCAGGGTGTGGAAGCCGGGGTGGCCACCGCTGCGGTCTCGCCGTCTCCTGGTGTACTCGCCCATGGACCCTGGCAGTGCCCAGCAGTTCTGGAGGCTGACGCGGTACAGCAACTGCAAGCACGGGTGCAGGTCAGGACCAAGCCCTGGCTTCTGGACTGGCGGGCATTGAAGACTCTCACGCCGGCTGGCGCGCAGGCGCTGTCGGCTGTGCTGAGCCGCTGGTGCGAGCTGCCCTTGTTGTTGCAGCTGGATGGCATGGATGTGCTGGACAACATCCTTCGGCTTCAGACCACCGTGGGTGACAAACACGTCGCGCAGTACTGGTGGCATTTGCGTCTGGATGCCTTGCGCATTCAGCGCTCTGCCGATGAATTTGAATTGGTGGCCTTGGACTTCTGTGTCACCTACGAGGTTTCACCACCGTCCTGGCGGCCAGCACGTTGCCAACGTGTCGACGGCTTGGTGTCGGCCGATTCTTTCGCCCCAGCCCCGTTGCCGCCAGGCAGCGCGGCCCAAAGTCCGCTGGCCATGTCTGGCGAAGTGCTGGGCGACGCCGCCAATGTGTTGCAGCTTTTGCAGACAGCACTTGCCAGCGGCAGCCCCTTGATGGTTTCTTGTGCCAACCTGATTCGGGTTGATTTTTCGGCGGCTGGCAGCATCTTGAACTGGATGGCCAACGCTCAGGCATCGGGAGTGAGTATTGAATTGCGCGACGTGCCACAGTTGGTGGCTGCGTTTTTCAGTCTGATTGGTATCAACGAACATGCGCGAATCACCGTGCGAACACTTTAGGAATACTTGGCCTTTGTATGGATCAATATCACGGAACGACGATCATTAGTGTGCGTCGCAAAACCCCCAGCGGAATGCAGGTCGCCATTGGCGGCGATGGTCAGGTCACACTGGGAAATATTGTGGTCAAGGGCACGGCGCGCAAGGTGCGCAAGCTTTACCACGGCAAAGTTCTGGCAGGTTTTGCCGGTGCCACCGCCGATGCCTTCACACTGTTTGAACGTTTTGAGGCCAAACTGGAGAAGCACCAGGGTCATCTGGTACGCGCTGCCATCGAGCTGACCAAAGACTGGCGCACCGACCGTGTGCTGCGCCGCCTGGAGGCGATGCTGGCCGTGGCCGACTTGGAGGCCTCCCTGATCATTACCGGCAACGGCGATGTGCTGGAGCCAGAAAACGGCATTGTCACCATCGGATCTGGCGGCGCCTACGCCCAGGCCAGTGCCATGGCGCTGCTCAATCACACGGAGTTATCGGCGCAGGACATCGTCAAGCGTTCGCTGGAGATTGCTGGTGAGATTTGTATTTACACCAACATGAACAGTCAAGAATTGCTCCGCAGTTTTGTACCGACGCCGATTGATTGGCATTGCTCTGCCACAATTGCTGTGTCGAATGTTCGGCCAATAGCCCGAACATCATCAGATTAATTACCATGTCATCTCTTACGCCCCAACAAATCGTCGCCGAACTCGACAAACACATCGTCGGCCAGCAACAGGCCAAACGCGCGGTGGCCATTGCGCTGCGCAACCGCTGGCGCCGCCAGCAGGTCGATGTGAGCCTGCGCGCTGAGATCACACCCAAGAACATCCTGATGATTGGCCCGACCGGGGTTGGCAAAACCGAAATTGCACGCCGTTTGGCGCGCCTGGCCGATGCACCGTTCATCAAGGTCGAAGCCACCAAATTCACCGAAGTCGGCTATGTGGGCAAGGACGTGGATGCCATCATCCGAGATTTGGCTGACATTGCCGTCAAGCAAACGCGTCAGGCTGCAACCCAGAAAGTGCGCACCCGTGCCGAAGATGTGGCCGAAGACCGTGTGCTCGACATTCTGATCCCGATGCCACGCCAGGAGTTTGGCGTGTTTGAAGCCAACGAACCGGAGAGCACGGCACGCCAGACTTTCCGTAAAAAACTGCGTGAAGGCCTGCTCAACGAGCGCGAGATCGAGGTCGACCTGGCCCATGCTGCGCCACAACTGGAGATCATGGGCCCAGCCGGCATGGAAGAAATGACCGAACAACTGCGGGGCATGTTCGGCCAGCTCAACCAAAACAAAAAACAGACCCGCAAGCTCAAAATCGTCGACGCGCTAAAACTGCTGGCCGATGAAGAGGCCGCCAAGCTGGTCAACGAAGACGATATCAAGACCCAGGCGCTGCACATGCTGGAGCAAAACGGCATTGTGTTCATTGACGAAATCGACAAGGTCACCTCACGCAGCGAGGGCAATGGGGCCGAAGTGTCCCGCCAGGGGGTGCAGCGCGATTTGCTGCCCCTGGTGGAGGGCACCAGTGTTTCCACCAAGTACGGCACGGTCAAGACTGACCACATTTTGTTCATTGCCTCCGGGGCATTTCATTTGAGCAAACCGAGCGATCTGATTCCCGAGTTGCAGGGGCGTTTTCCGATTCGGGTGGAACTGCAGTCGCTGTCGGTGCAAGACTTTGTCGCCATCCTGACGCAAACCCATGCGTCGCTGGTTAAACAATACCAGGCCTTGCTGGCCACCGAGCAAGTCACCATCGAGTTTGCCGATGAAGGCATTACGCGTCTGGCCCAAATTGCCTTTGACGTGAACGAACGCACCGAAAACATTGGGGCACGGCGTTTGTCCACGGTGATGGAGCGCCTGTTGGACGAGGTCAGCTTCAATGCCACGCAACTCGGCGGGCAAACGGTGCGCGTTGATGCCGCTTATGTGGAATCCCGCCTGGCAGAGCTGAGCAAGAACGAAGACCTGAGCCGCTACATCCTGTGATTTATCGCGGGCTCAATGACCAGTGTGCTTGACGCCACAAAGTTCGGTCAATTTCCTCATGCATCACTTTCAAAGCACGTTCTAAGTGCTTCATTCAAAACAGATTTTTCTTGTTTTGACTTTCATTTCAATGGCTAAGTCCTTGATTTCATTGTAAAAATTTGTTGAAAGAACGTTTGCGCGCGTCAAATTTGCTGATACAGTGCAAAAAAGTGCAATTTAGTGGTGAAAAGTGTCACTTCATCACCTTAATCGCCTTCATTCTTCAACCAAGGGTCTTCAGTCGTGTTCCAAGGCGCTTCCTCATTGAGTCTGGATGTAAAAGGTCGCATGTCGATGCCGACCCGGCATCGTGACGTGTTGATGGCCAGCGCCAATGGGCAACTCACCATCACCAAACACCCGCACGGATGCTTGATGGTGTTTGCCCGGCCTGAGTGGGAGCTGTTTCGCGAGCGAATCAACACCTTGCCGATGTCCGCGCAGTGGTGGAAGCGGATCTTTCTGGGCAATGCAATGGATGTCGAACTTGATGGCACTGGCCGCATCCTGGTATCGCCCGAGCTGCGTGCGGCAGCGGGCATCACCAAAGATGCTGTGCTGTTGGGCATGGGCAACTATTTCGAGCTGTGGGACCAAGCCACTTACAACGCCCAGGAAGCGCAGGCCATGCAGGGTGAGATGCCCGATGTCCTCAGGGATTTCTCTTTCTGAGGCTGGCGGTGGCACATTCATGGACTCACACCACCGTGATGTTGGATGAAGCGGTCGACGCTTTGCTTGGCAATTCGTCAGACAAGACGCTTGGCCCGCCGGCGCCGGTTTATGTGGATGCCACCTTTGGGCGGGGTGGCCACAGCCGCCTGATTCTGTCAAAAATCTCTGCGGCCTCGCATTTGATTGCTTTTGACAAAGATCCCGACGCGCTGGCCGAGGCGTCCGCCATCGGCGACCCGCGATTTTCGATCCGGCACCAGGGTTTTTGCCATCTGGGGGATTTGCCCGAGGCCAGTGTTGCCGGCATATTGCTCGACTTGGGCATCAGTTCACCCCAGGTGGACAACCCGGCTCGGGGGTTCAGCTTCAGATCTGATGGTCCGCTTGATATGCGCATGGACACCACGCGCGGTATCAGCGTGGCGCAGTGGTTGGCGGATGCGGATGTGGCACAAATAACGGAGGTCATACGTGAATATGGTGAAGAACGGTTTGCTAGCCCCATTGCAAAGGCGATTGTTGCGCGCC
>JAIFMR010000207.1 GCA_020048255.1 Rhodoferax sp.
ACCCAGCTTGAAGATGGGCAGGTACATGGCCACCACGATGCCACCAATGACGGTGCCCAGAATCACGATGATGATGGGTTCCATCAGGCTTGAAATACCGGCCACCATGTCATCGACTTCCGACTCATAAAAGTCGGCGGCCTTGCCCAGCATGTGGTCGATGGAGCCAGATTCTTCACCAATGGCGCACATCTGCAGCACCATGGACGGAAACAGGTTGGCATTGGTCATAGCTGCGGTGAGTGCCGTACCGGTGGAGACTTCTTGTTGAATTTTGAGAGTGGCAGATTCATAAACCGAATTACCGGCTGCTCCGCCGACCGAATCCAGTGCTTCCACCAGCGGCACACCGGCTGCGAACATGGTGGACAGCGTTCGGGTCCAGCGTGCAATACAGGATTTGTCAACCAGGACACCAAAGATCGGCATTTTGAGCAGCAGGCGGTCCATGAACTTTTGCACTTTTTCGTTGCGTTGCCAGGCTTGCATGAAAAAGTAGACCCCACCGCCCAGGCCACCAAAAATCAGCCACCAGTACTGGACAAAAATCTCACTCATGGCGATCACGGCCAGGGTCGGCGCCGGAAGGTCAGCACCAAAACTGCTGAAAACTTCCTTGAAAGAGGGCACCACAAAAATCATGATCACTGCCGTCACCACAAAGGCCACGATCAGCACCGATATCGGGTACATCAGAGCAGATTTGATCTTTGACTTGATCGCCTCGGTTTTTTCCATGTAGACCGCCAGCCGGTCCAGCAGCTGGTCCAGAATACCGGCGGCCTCACCAGCTTCCACCAAATTGCAGTAAAGGTTGTCAAAGTACAGTGGGTACTTGCGAAAGGCTGTGCTGAGGGATGTACCTGTTTCCACATCGCTGCGGATGTCGTTAAGCAAACGGGTGACACTGGGGTTGGGATTTCCGCGGCCCACAATGTCAAAGGCTTGCAGCAGGGGCACACCGGCTTTCATCATGGTTGCCAGCTGGCGGGTAAAGATCGCCATGTCCTTGGGCTTGATTGATCGGCCCGCGCTCATGCGGCGTTTTTTGATCTTGGTGGGCATCACACCCTGGCGGCGCAGCGCTGCTTGCACTTGGTTCTCGCCACCAGCCCGAGTCTCGCCACGCACCTGCTTGCCGTTGCGGTCTTTGCCTTCCCATTCGAAGACAAATTCTTTCACCTGTTTTGACTTGTCAGTTGCCATAGTGTGACTGCGCTCAGTGGGTTTATTCGTTGGAAACGGCCAAAACTTCTTCAAGCGAAGTCAGCCCTGCCTTCACTTTCTGCAAGCCGGCTTCGCGCATGGTTTTGACGCCTTCGCGTGCGGCTTGTTCGCCTATTTCAAGGGCACTGCCATCGCGCAGAATGATGCGCTGGATTTCTTCAGTGATGGGCATCACCTGGTACAGGCCCACACGGCCCTTGTACCCATTGTTGCAAGCATTGCAGCCCACCGGATGGTACGGTTTCCAACTGCCATCAAGGTCAGCAGGCTTGAATCCAGCTTCCAGCAAGGCCTTTTCTGGAATATCCAGCGCCTTTTTACAAACGCCGCAAAGTCTGCGCGCCAACCTTTGAGCGGTGATCAACAACACGCTAGAGGCAATGTTGAACGGCGCGATGCCCATGTTGCGCATCCGCGTGAGTGTGGAGGGCGCATCGTTGGTGTGCAAAGTGGATAGCACCAAATGCCCGGTTTGTGCGGCCTTGATGGCAATATCAGCCGTTTCCAAGTCGCGAATCTCACCCACCATGATGATGTCTGGATCCTGGCGCAAAAAGGACTTGAGCGCTGCCGCAAACGTCAGCCCAGCTTTTTCGTTGACGTTGACTTGGTTGATGCCCGGCAGGTTGATTTCGGACGGGTCTTCCACCGTGGCGATGTTGACACCTGGCTTGTTGAGCATGTTCAAGCAGGTGTACAGGGACACCGTCTTGCCCGAACCAGTCGGCCCTGTGACCAGAATCATGCCGTAGGGCCGCCCAATAGCTTGCATCAGGCGCTCTTTTTCAGCGGGTTCGTAGCCTAACGCTTCAATTCCCAATTTGGCGTTACCTGGGTCCAGAATACGGATCACTATTTTTTCGCCAAAGAGGGTGGGCAGGGTGCTGACACGGAAATCAATCACCCGCTCGGGACCGATTTTGAGCTTCATCTTGCCATCTTGTGGCACACGCTTCTCGGAGATGTCCATTTTGGAAATCACCTTGATGCGCGATGCCAGCTTGTCCTTGATGGCGATCGGGGGTGAAGCAATTTCACGTAGTTCACCATCCACGCGAAAACGCACCCGGTAGTTGTGTTCGTACGGCTCAAAATGCAGGTCGGACGCGCGCATGGTGAAGGCGTCAATCAGCATCTTGTGCAAAAACTTGACGACTGGTGCGTCTTCAACCTCTGAGGCGGCCAGGTTGGTGGTGTCGGCAGTGGGTTCGGATGTCAGGTCATCGAATTCAAAGTCATCGCCGACGATGTTGTCGATCGACTCGGCCGCTGTGACCGTATTGGCCGATACCAATTTGAGTAGCTTGTCATACTCCGCCACAACCCAGTCGACACTGCTTCGAGTTGAAAATTTGATTTTTTCAGCAGCTTGCTGATCTGAAGGGTCGGCCGTAGCAACGATCAGTCGATTTTGTCGTTTGCCCAGAACGACCAACCGGTAGTCGATGCAAATTTTGTTGTCGAGCAATCCTTTGGGTAGAAGCTGCGAGTTGACCGCATCGAGGTCGATCAGTGGGACAGCAAAAGCCAACGAAAGCGTGTGAGCCAGATCCGCAGCAGAGACTGCACCCGAACCCGTGAGTTCAGCAATAAAACTGGTCCGTTTGGCTTGAGCCTTGCGGTAAATCTCCTCGGCAAACTTTTGTTCGAGTTTGCCGGCCATGACCAGCGTGCGCCCCAGCCCGGGCAGGCTGCTGCCGGACATGTCAGACAAGGGCATGGCAAGGGTGTTCATAATATGAGAATGTACTACTTGAAGCGGTGCTTAGGACAGTAAGGCCTGTGCGAATTCGCGTGCATTGAAGGTTTCCAAGTCTTCCAGTGTCTCACCGACACCGATAAAGTACACCGGCACCGGCCGCTCTCGCGCAATGGCGGCCAGCACACCGCCTTTGGCGGTGCCATCGAGCTTGGTCACGATCAGTCCGGTCAAACCCAATGTGTCGTCGAACGCCTTGACCTGATTGAGCGCATTTTGGCCGGTGTTGCCATCAATTACCAACAAAATTTCATGCGGTGGGATGCGCGGGTCTGGCGCCTCTGATTTCACTGGGGGAAGTGCCGAAAAAACCGCTGTGCTGATGGGGGCCGAGAGATCGGTGACGGGGCCTGTTTTCTGGATCACGCGTTTGATTTTTTTCAGCTCTTCCATCAGGTGTAATTGGGTCGGAAGCCGTCCGGCCGTGTCCACCAGTACCACGTCGCGCCCGCGTGCCTTGCCCGCGCTCACTGCATCAAATGAGACGGCTGCGGGGTCACCACCATCTTGGCTGATGATGTCGACAGTGTTGCGGCCAGCCCACACCCCCAATTGCTCACGCGCCGCTGCGCGGAAGGTGTCCGCTGCAGCGAGCAGCACAGATGTGCCAGAACCAGCCAAGTGGCGGGTCAGTTTGCCAATGGATGTGGTTTTGCCTGCGCCATTCACCCCGGTCACCATGATGACGGTGGGTTTGTATTGGCCAATCACCAATGGCTTTTGCAGCGGGGTCAGCAGGCTGGTCAAGGACTCAACCAGCAAGCCTTTGACCGCAGCGGGGTCGGTGGTCTTGTTGTCCTTGACTCGCCGCTTGAGATCTTCAAGCAGGTGCTGGGTCGCCTTCACTCCGGTGTCTGCCATCAACAGGGCACTTTCCAGGTCCTCATACAGCGCATCGTCGATTTGCGTGCCCGTGAAAACGGTGGCAATGCTCGCGCCGGTTTTGCGCAAACCAGACTTGAGCTTGTCTAGCCAGGACTTGCGTTCAGGGGTAGGGGTCAAAGCGGGCTGAAGCGCTTGGACTGGTGAGTTTTGAGAGGTCAAAGGCGCAGCCTCTGACCCGGCGTCTACGGGTAAAAAGGTGACGTCCGGTGAGCGTTCCGGGGCAGGCTGAGCGGGAGAGGTGAATTTTTTTTTGAAGAAACTGAACATGTTGCGGTTTCGGGGTATCTTGCTATTCTATGAAACCCAAGAAGTAACAGGCAGACACCATGAAAAATGATGTATCCACCCCTTACCGCAAGCCGGTGCGACCGCGTGCAGTGCAAACCCACGAGGTACGCATCATTGGGGGCCAGTTCAAGCGCACCAAGCTGCCTGTGGCCGACAAGCCAGGTCTTCGGCCCACGCCGGACCGAGTGCGTGAAACCCTGTTCAACTGGTTGGGTCAGGATCTGACCGGTTGGCGATGCCTGGACGCCTTTGCGCGGTGCTCTGGAGGTGCGATTGGTCGAGAACGACCCGGCGCTGGTGGCACAGCTTAGGCGCGTTTTGGATCAGCTGAAGATGAATGCAGTGCAAATCGTGCGGGGTGACGGCATCAGCGCACTCAAGCACGCCGCAGCAGGTAGTCTGGATGTGGTGTTTCTGGACCCACCGTTTGACTCAGATCTGTTTGATGCGGCCGTTGCCGCAGCGGCCCAGGCTGTGACTGCGACAGGTTTTGTTTATCTGGAGGCACCTACGCGCTGGACTGATGAGCGCTTACAGGCTGACTCGTTGCAGGTGCACAGGTACTTAAAGGCGGGGGCCGTGCATGCACATTTGCTCAAGCGAATCAGTTGATGGGACGGCGACGCTCCTGGGGAGTTATTCCTGCGCTGCAAATCTTGCTGGGGCACGATAATGTGTCTTGTTGCAACTGCTCTTCCCACTTTCTATGAGTCAACGCCTGATAGCGGTTTACCCTGGTACCTTTGATCCGATCACCTTGGGGCATGAGGACATGGTGCGCCGCGCAGCTCAACTGTTTGGTCGCGTGATCGTTGCCGTGGCCGCCGGGCACCACAAAAAGGCCTTGTTTTCCGTGGATGAACGAGTTGACATGGCCCGTTTGGCTCTGGCCGACATTACAGGGGTTGAAGTGGCTGACTTCCATGGTTTGCTGCGTGATTTTGTGCTGGCGCATGACGCCAAGGTCATGGTGCGTGGTTTGCGTGCGGTGACGGATTTTGACTATGAATTCCAGCTGGCGGGCATGAACCGCAGCCTGATGCCGCAGGTTGAGACGGTTTTTTTGGCACCCAATGACAAGTATCAATTCATCTCCAGCACCTTGGTGCGTGAGATTGCCGTTTTGGGGGGCGAGGTCGATGCCTTTGTGTCCCCCGGCGTGAATCAGCGCCTGCTTGACAGGGTACGCCGTACTGCCTGAAGAGGCCCCATTTACCGGAGAACAAGATGAAGATTCTTTTACCCTTTGATGGCTCAGCTTCCGCACTGGATGCATTGCATTTTGTCATTCGCCTTGGCAGCGATGGGCTCAACATCTCGGTGGTGTTGGCCAATGTCCAGGAGCCAGCCAGCCTGTATGAACTGGTGGTCGCCCATGATCCACAGGTGATTGAAAAGGTGAGTGCAGCGGCAGGCACCAACACACTCAAGCCGGCACAGGTCCTGCTGGATGGTGCGGGCATCAGCTACGAAACCGAGGTTGCCACAGGCGATCCGGCCCATACGCTGGTGGATATCCTTGAAAATTATGGCTGCGATATGGTGGTGATGGGTGCGAGCGGCACCAGCACCCTGCGCAGTGCGCTGTTGGGGTCGGTCTCCAACGAGTTACTGCACGCAGCGGGTGTCCCCGTCATGATCGTCAAGGGCGTGGCGCAAGCCAGTACCGACGTGGCGCCTTAAGCCCGACATACTTTGCCATGGCCTTGTTGATCACCGACGAATGCATCAATTGCGACGTGTGCGAGCCCGAGTGCCCGAACCAGGCAATTTTCATGGGCCAGGAAATTTATGAAATCGACCCCTCAAAATGCACGGAATGTGTGGGGCACTTTGATGAGCCGCAGTGTGTGCAGGTGTGTCCGGTGAACTGTATTCCTGTGAATCCGCAGCACGTGGAAGACAAGCAGACCTTGTGGCAAAAATACCAGCGACTTGTTACTGCGCCTTAGCAGCCACTTTTTTCGGGGGTTTTTTGAGTTGGGCAGGAGCAGAATCTGAGCCAGGCACCACCGCGACAAAGCCGGCAGGTTTGTAGGGTTTGGGTTTGACCCGTTTGGGCGTGATGGTGGTGGGTGCGGGTGTTGGCGTGACGGCGATCACTGCGCTGTCTGATGTTTTTGAGTGGGTCTGGTCTTGAGTCGGTGCCGACCGATTCGCGCGTTCTTGTGCCAGCCGCTCTTTCTCCATGTCTTTGGCCAATTTGGCATCGCGGCGTGTATTGGCGTCTACTACCTTCTTTTGTTGCGCATCGGGAGCGTCTTCTATGCTCAAAACCTTGCCATCGGCACAGGGTGTCTGGCTGTAACTGGTGCCGCATTTGTAGATTTTTTCAGCGCCAGCCGCCGTTGATATTGCGGTGATCACTATGAACAGTGAAGCAAAAATATTACGGATCGAAGTCATAAAGGCTCACTTATCGATGGTGACGATGGGTTAGTCGGATGGCCAAGCGCTGCCTCGACCGCAGGTGCAGGCCGAGCTATCTTGGGGCGCGGGGGCTTGCTCGTGTGAATCAGCCGGGTGGCTTGCTCCATGTCGCCTGCGAGGAGGGCTGGCAGCGCCTTGATCGCGCGATCGATGCTTTGTTCGATGGCAATGCGGTGGTCGGGTGAAGGTTTTTTCAGGACCCAATGAATGACTTCTGCCTTGTTGCCCGGATGTCCTATGCCCAGACGCAGTCGCCAGTATTGGTCCGTACCCAACTGGGCGTGAATATCCCGTAGCCCGTTGTGGCCCGCGTGACTGCCGCCCAGTTTGAGCTTGGCTTCACCGGGCGCAATGTCGAGTTCGTCATGGGCGACCAACATTTCTTGCGGAGAGATTTTGAAAAAATGGACCAGCGCGGCAACCGATTTGCCGCTGAGGTTCATGAAGGTTTGAGGTTCAAGCAGCCAGACCGTTTGCCCGTTGACCGATGTGCGCGCAGTCAGGCCGTAGTAGCTTTTATCCATGACCAAGGGCGCGCCTAGCGCACGTGACACGGCGTCTATCCACCAAAAACCTGCGTTGTGGCGGGTGCTGTCGTAGTCGGGGCCGGGGTTTCCCAGGCCAACAAAAAGTCGAATCATGCTGAAGATTATGCTGCGTGAGAAACAAAAAAGCCCACCGAAGTGGGCTTTGATACTGCTGAGAAGGACTTATTTTTTAGCCTTGGCAGCAGGCTTGGCTGCTGGTTTTGCAGCTGCGTCAGCTGCTGGTGCTTCGGCTGCAGGTGCTTCAGCAGCTGCAACCACCACCACAGAAACCACCACAGGGTTCTTGTCACCACCGTGGGTGATGGCTTTGACCCCCTTGGGCATCGGAATGTCAGCCAGATGCAAAGAGCTGCCCTTTTTCAGGCCGCTCAGATCCACCTTGATGAATTCAGGCAGGTCGGCAGGCAAGCACAAGACGTCGAGTTCACTCATGACGTGGTTGGCAATGCAGCCTTCGGTCTTCACAGCCTGTGACTGGTCATCACCGCTGAAGTGCAATGGCACCTTCATGTGCAGTTTGGTGGTTGCATCCACGCGCTGGAAGTCCACGTGCAAAATGAGTTGTTTGAAGGGGTGGACCTGCACGTCACGCAGCAAAACACTGCTTTCCTTGCCACCGATGTCCATGCTCAAAATGCTGGAGTGGAAGGCTTCCTTTTTAAGGGCATGCCACAGCGCGTTGTGATCGATTTCGATCAGTGAAGGCTCGGCCGTGCCACCGTAAACGATACCGGGCGTGCGACCGGTGATGCGCAGACGGCGGCTCGCACCCGTACCTTGCTTGGAACGCTCAAAAGCGATAAATTTCATTGACTAACTCCTGGAAGGGTCATCTGATCAGAAAAGATTTTCCTGATCAGAAAACAAACTCATCACTGATTTGCCTTGGGCGATTCGGTGAATCGTCTCGGCAATCAGCGGCGCTACATTCACCTGCCTGATTTTTGGGCAGGCCACTGCATTGGGGCTCAGCGGAATGGTGTTGGTCACAACCACTTCGTCCAACGCGTCACCATGGGTGATGCGGTCAATGGCCGGGCCTGAGAAGATGGGGTGGGTGCAATAGGCGTAGACCTTTTTGGCGCCACGCTGCTTCAGAACTTCGGCCGCCTTGACCAGGGTACCCGCCGTGTCAATCATGTCATCCATGATGACGCAGTTGCGCCCGTCAATTTCACCAATGACATGCATCACTTCACTGACGTTGGCCCTGGGCCGACGTTTGTCGATGATGGCCAGATCGCAGTCGAGTTGCTTGGCCAAGGCGCGGGCACGCACCACACCACCCACATCGGGTGACACCACAATCAAAT
>JAIFMR010000128.1 GCA_020048255.1 Rhodoferax sp.
CGACCACCAGAACCCGGGCCAGCGTAAATTTCATTGTTGACATTATTTATTCTCGAACCTAACCAATCCAACCACCGTGATCGCACATTATCTTCAGCTGTCGCCTCAAAAGCGATACTAGCAGTAACTACCCGAGCATATCAGTCAAGTCCCGGACAAAAATGCCTGAATCTCGGCGACCAAGCCTTTTAGCTCCACCCCCAGCGGCGCGTACTGCACTTGCACCAGCGCGGCAGACTCGGTTTTACTGAGCTTCTCCACCTCGCTGACATGCGCCACCAGGGCATCAGAAGCGAAAATGGGGGCGTAACCCTTGATGGCGTGTAACAAGCGGTTGGCGGTGGGGACATCATCGGCCTGCAATGCAGCGTCAATCTTTGGCAGATCAGACACCATGCTGCCTGTGACCGTGAGCAAGATTTTGCGCAGAGCCGCCTCAGAACCCATCATGCCCACACCACGCGCCACATCCAGGCGCGGTGCGCCGGCATTGCCGTTTGCTTGAACTTCCATGACTCACAACCTTTCACTTTTTCAACACCACTTGCTTGATACAAGCACCCTTGGCACCATGCACGCCTTGGCCTCGCTCACATTCTAGAACCAGACTTATCGCAGGCAGCCCACATCACCACGTTCTTGAAAGGGCTGTAAAAAAGCCGATTGAAGCTACCAACCCCACCCCATATGCAAGGGCAAATACACGGCCATGCCCACCACAATGGTGCCCAGCACCGCCTGGCCTTGCCCCTTGTGCCACCAGAACCAAAGCGCACCCGCCGCTGCGGCAAACAAACGGGCGTCTTGCCAGGTGTGAATGAACAGGCCCTGGGTCATGACCAGCTCGGGCACGATGACCGCAGCCAAAGCCGCAATGGGTGCGTATTGCAGACCGCGTTGCGCCCAATGTGGCAAGTGCCACGGTTTGCTGGAAATGAAAAACAGCGAACGGGTCAGCACCGTGACCACAGTCAAGCCCAGGATGATCAACACCGTCCAGAGGTCGGTTTCGGCAGTCATGGCTTGCCCTGCGACGCGCTGGCCTGGCGGGTGGCCTCCAGCAGCAAGCACATGGCCACTGCCGCCGCAATGGCCAGCAAAATGTTGAGTTTGAACGGCAAGGCAAAAGCCGCTACTGCTGCCGTGCCAGCCACACCAGCGCTGACCCAGCGCAGCGAACTTGACGCCAACGAAAACAAAATACCCAGCAAGGCCAGAATGCCGGCAAAACCCAAACCCCAGGCCGTGGGAATCAGGCCCGCCAACAACACACCGACCACGCTGCAACCCACCCACGACACCCAATTGACGCCGCAGTTGCCGGCCAAATAAGCCTGCTGCGCCAGCACCTGTTCCGAGGTCCCGCCATGATTCGGGTAACGCCGGGTGAATTGCACATAGCTTAGGTCGGCCGTCAGGTACCCGGTGACCAAACGCTCCCACAGCGGCAAGTGCATCACATAGGGCCGCATATGGGCGCTGAACACCACAAAGCGCAAGTTGACGCAAAACCCCGTGGCCAACACCACCCACATGGGCGCACCGGCGCTGATGAGCGGGATAGCCGCCAGCTGGGAACTGCCAGCAAACACAACCACCCCCATCAGCAGCGCTTCAAACAGGCTCAGGCCCGAGTTCATCATGGCCACGCCGGTCATCAAACCCCATGCCGCGAGCCCCGGTGCGGCGCCCAAAGCGTCAAGCGCACCGACGCGAAACTCGGGGTGCCTGAACATGGAGGGCTTGAAAAACAAAGTCAGTCCCGGCCGAGCACGGTGCCGGCTTGCACATCGAAGCCGCGCAAAAAGTCCGCCACAGCCAGACGTTTGCCGCCTGGGCGCTGCAGCTGCATGATATTTACTACTGAATTCATAGCTGCTACCGAAATGTGCGTCTGGGCTACAAGCACTATTTGTCCACAAATCGGGGCGCCAGCGCTGGTGACTGGTGCAGTGTCACTGACCGCCTCAGCAGCCCATATTTTGAGGGTTTCACCCTTCAGAGTGGTGCTGGCACCGGGTGCCGGGTTGAACGCCCGCACCCTCCGGATGATGCTGGCCGCGGGCTGCGTCCAATCGATCAAGGCCTCGTGTTTGTCGATCTTGGCGGCGTAGGTGATGCCCTGCTCAGGTTGCGGCAGGGGTTGCAAGACTGCTTGCTGCAGTTGTTCCAGGGCCTGCACCATCAAGGCACCGCCCAGCACGGCCAGTTTGTCGTGCAGCGACCCGGTGGTGTCGGTGTCCAGAATGGGGATTGCCTGCATCAGAAGCATGTCGCCGGTGTCCAGCCCTGCGTCCATTTGCATGATGGTGACCCCGGTCTGGACGTCACCGGCTTGCACTGCGCGGTGAATCGGGGCGGCCCCGCGCCAGCGTGGCAGCAGAGAGGCATGAATATTGAAGCAGCCGTGTGGCGGGGTGTCCAGAACCCACTGTGGCAGGATCAGGCCGTAGGCGGCCACTACCATGGCATCAGCTGCGGCCACTTGCAATGCCACTTGGGCCGATTGGGCATCGTCCGGGTACTTGCCGTCCAGCCGCAAACTGCGCGGCTGCGCCACGGGGATGCCATGCTGGAGCGCCAGTTTCTTGACCGGTGACGCCTGCAACTTGAGGCCACGCCCGGCCGGACGATCAGGCTGGGTCAACACCAGCGTGATCTGGTGACCCGCCGCCAGCAACTGGGTCAGGGCCACTGCCGCGAACTCGGGGGTTCCGGCAAAAACCAGCTTCAAGCGTTGGCCTCGCGCTGGGCCTTGATCATCTTGGTTTTGATCCGGTTGCGTTTGAGCGGCGAAAGGTATTCCACAAACACCTTGCCCATCAAGTGGTCCATCTCATGCTGGATACACACAGCCAGCAATCCGTCGGCTTCAATCAGCCGCAGCGCACCGCTGCCGTCCTGGGCCTCAACCTTGACAGCGTCGTGGCGCAGCACGCCGTCATAGATGCCGGGCACCGACAGACAGCCCTCTTCGTTCACATGGGTGTCAGGGCTGGCCCAGATCAATTTGGGGTTGATCAGCACCAGCGGGTCTTCGTGTTGCTCGGACACGTCAATCACAATCAGACGCTCATGCACGTCGACCTGGGTGGCTGCCAGGCCGATGCCTTTGGCCTCTTTCATGGTCTCCAGCATGTCAGCAATCAGGGTCCTGATGCGTGCATCAACAGCTTGCACTGGCTTGGCCACAGTGTGCAGCTTGGGGTTGGGATAACAAAGAATCGGTAGTAATGCCATAAGATCACTTCAAAGATGTCGCTATTTTCGCTATTTTTCAGACACAGCGCATCATCGTCAGGCGACAATCGTTGTCCAATCAAGGGCTTGGGCGCAAAATCTCATGCGATGCAACAGGGTACGAAACACAATGTCGAAATCTCTACTTAAAGCAGCTCTCACTTCCACCGCACTGGCGACGGCGCTTGGCGGCATGCTGGCGAGCACGGGCGTCCATGCGCAAAACTTTCCCATCACTGCCGGGCAACGAGCCATCGCGACCCAAGTGGCTCAAAGCGGCGTGGCGCTGACCGAGCTGCGCGAAGACGCACCCAAAAGCCACACGGTGGTGCCGGGCGACACCTTGTGGGCCATTTCCGGACTGTTTTTAAAGTCGCCCTGGCGTTGGCCCGAGCTGTGGGGCATGAACCTGGCCGACATCAAAAACCCGCATCTGATTTACCCGGGGCAGGTTCTGCACCTGGACACCAGCAACGGCCGCGCCAGACTCAGCACCCGCGCTGGCGGTGCCGACGACACAGGCAACATGCCCACTGTGAAACTGTCGCCCCGCACCCGGACCGAACAGCTGGCCGGCAACGCCTTGACAACCCTGCAAAACCATTTGATCGAACCTTTCCTTTCAGAACCCATCATTGTGGATGAGCAGGGCTTGAGCAAGGCACCGCGCATTGTGGCCGCACAAGACAGCCGGGTTCTGCTGACGCGCGGTGACCGCGCTTACGCACGCAGCGCCGCAGCCGATGAACTGATTGACGATCCGCAGCACAAACAAAAGGCATTTCGGGTGTTTCGCAACGCCACTCCCCTGAAAGACCCAGTCAGCGGTGAAGTGCTGGGTTACGAGGCCCAATACGTTGGAAAAGCCCTGCTGGCGCGCAGTGAGTCGACCCAGGAAGTCAGCGGTAAGGACGGCAAACCGCAAGTTGAGATCGTGCCTGCCACCATCGATATCGTGGCGGCCAAAGAAGAAATGCGTGTCGGTGACCGCCTGCTGCCCGAACCCCCCACACAGATTCAAAGCTACGTGCCACACGCCCCCCAGAACCCGGTCGATGCGCGCATTGTGTCGGTCTACGGCAGTGCGGTGGTGAATGCAGCGCAAAACCAGGTGGTGGCCATTAACCGTGGCGAACGCGACGGCATGGAAAAGGGCCATGTGCTGGCCATTTTGCAAGATGGCGCCAGAGTGGTGGACAAAACCGATGCCAATCGCCCGATGCTGAAACTGCCCGACGAGCGCAACGGCCTGCTGATGGTGTTTCGCACCTTTGAGCGGGTTTCTTATGCTTTGGTGCTGGACATCACCAGTGGCGTCAAGGTGGGTGACAAGCTGACCAACCCGCGTTAACAACACGTTAACCATACGCCCACGCCGCGCTGTCACGTCGACCCATCCACCCCTGCATGGAACGTGACGAACTCGCCGCCTGGCTGCGCTTGACTTTGACGCCAGGCGTGGGCAACGTCACCGCGCGGCAACTTCTGGGTGCCTTTGGCTTGCCACAAGCTATTTTTGACCAGTCTGCCAGTGCCTTGCAGCAAGTGGTGAGCCAGACGCAGTTGCAGGCCCTGCTGGCGCTCCCGGCGGAACTCGATGCCCTGACCCACACGACGTGGGAATGGATGCAGCGCGACACACCCGATGGGGTGCGCCACCAGGTGACCACTCTGGGTGACCCGCATTACCCACAAGCGCTGCTCAACCTGGATGATCCGCCGCTGGTGCTGTATCTACTGGGCTCTGCAGAATTTTTGCAAAAACCTACTCTAGCCCATACGGAGAAAGCGCAGCACGCTTCTGAAATAATAGCGACAACATGGCAAGTAGATACCGATTCCTGCCTGGCGGTGGTGGGCAGTCGCAACCCCACACCCCAAGGTGCAGCCAATGCCCGGCTGTTTGCCAAGTCCTTGGTGCAGTCCGGCTTAACGGTGGTCAGCGGTCTCGCGCTCGGCATTGATGGGTCCGCGCACGAAGGCGCCCTTGAAAGCGCCAGCGCCGAGCACCCGGCGGTCACCATTGCGGTGGTCGGCACCGGCCTGGATCGGGTCTACCCCAAAGCGCACCGCGATCTGGCACACCGGATTGCCCGCCAAGGATTGCTGGTGAGTGAATACCCACTGGGCACGCCGCCGTTGACCAACAATTTCCCCAAGCGCAACCGGCTGATTGCTGGCTTGGCTCAAGGCACGCTGGTGGTAGAGGCCGCCCTGAAATCGGGCTCGCTCATCACCGCCCGGTTGACGACTGACCAAGGCAAAGATGTGTTTGCAATTCCCGGGTCGATTCATGCAGCACAATCCCGCGGCTGCCATGCCCTGATCAAACAAGGCGCCAAGTTAGTGGAGTCGGCGCAGGATGTTCTTGAAGAATTGAAGTGGCCTGGCTTGACGTCATTCGAATCCGAAAAGATAGCAGCTACCGCAGATACAGTAAGTGCTGAAGGCCTTTTTTCCCAAGAACCGGGATTGCTGGAAGCGCTGGGGTTTGATCCGGTCGGGCTGGAAGCCCTGCAAGCCCGAACCGGTTTGGACACGGCCCAGTTACAGGCTGATCTGATGCGCTTGGAGCTGTATGGCCAGGTGGCCCGCTTGCCTGGTGGCCTGTTTCAGCGACTGGCAGACTGAGGTCCTGATTTCCCGGCCAGTTCAGCGTTTTGACGCGTGCGGTGAGCGGTATATTGACGCCATGTACCAAGTCCTTGCATTTGTTTACGAGCATTACTGGGGCGGTGATGCCTGCCCGGCGCTGGCAGCCCTGCACCGCAAACTCAGCTCGGTGGGTTTCAAGGCCCAAGAGGTTGAAGCCGCCCTGCTTTGGCTGGAAGACCTGAAAAATGCAGCGCGCCAACTGCAAGTCCAAAACCCCGAGCCTGCCACGGCCTCCATGCGTTTGTTCACCGAGCCCGAGCAAAGACACCTAGGGCTGGCTGGTTGGGGGTTTTTGACCTTTCTGGCATCCATTGGCACGCTGGCCAGCCAGGAGCTTGAGCTGGTCATTGACCGAGCCATGGCCGCACCGGGCGACCCGGTCAGCCTGGAGGACCTCAAGCTGATTGTGTTGATGGTGTTCTGGGGGTTGGGCAGTGAGCCAGACGCTTTGATGCTCGACGAGCTCTGCGACGACCGGCAAGGCCGACTGGCACACTGATGCGTCAGTTCAGCAGGCGTTGAGGATTGGCCTGAATCTCGCCCAATGCGCTGCGTGCTGCACGTGCGGTCAGCGGTTCTTCTTCTTGCGGCTCCAACAAGGCGGCCTGCAAGTAGGAAGCCAAACGGACTGTCTGAAACAGGTAACTGTGTCCAACGCTGGTGGCAAACAGGTGCAAATGCCCCAGCGGGCTACGCCAAACAAATTGAACCTGCACCAGGTTGGTTTTGTAGTTCAAGGTGAACCACGAGCCCAAAGCCAGCTCACGCGCCCACTCCATCATGACCGGGCTGGATGTGCCCCCACCTTCATTGACCACATCGAGCTCCGTGGCTTCAATGCCCAACAACTCCTCAATGTTGTCGGTGTCCAGCGGTAACTCTTCGCCGCTGTCTTCACTCACATAGTCGTCGAGTTCGGCAAGACGTTTGGCCATGGCCTGAATCTGCTCGTCAGCTATCGCCTCGGTCTTGGACATAAAGGCGTCTGCCAATGTGTCACTGATGATCTTGATATGGGCTTCCTGGGCAGATTTGGCCGTCCCCAACAGCGTCATGCCGGTGCGCAGGCATTGCAGCAAATCAGGCAAACCATCAATGACCTTGGCCCGGTCGGCCCGGTTGGGCTTGGCACTGGCCGCCCAGATCAAATCTGTCGCTGCTTTTTTAAGCAGCAGGGTTTCGGCGTGCTGCTTACCCTGACGCACTGTTGACACGGCCAGCACTTCGGCCCACTCCTTGAACAGGAACGAGCGGATCTCGTCGCGCACTGGCATGTCCTTGAGCTGATCACGCAATTCAATGGTGTACTGAATTGCCAGGGTTTCCTTTTGTTCGAGTTGCTCTGCGACCCCCAGCACCTTCTGGGTGGCGGGCTTCTTGGCCAGGTGCTGCTTCAAAAAGGCCTGGAATTCTTCGTAAACGCGTTTGTAAACCCGGTCACCGGTCTCGGGGTACTGCTCGATCACCTGCACCACACGCTTGATTTCGGTCTCAAGGGCTTCGGTGCTGATGCCACTTGAATCAAAACCCAGAACACAGGAGCCCATGTGGTCAATCAACTGGCGTGCGGGGTGGTCCGCCTTGTTGAAAAAATCCGGGTCGGCCAAGGCGATTCGCAGCACCGGCATTTGCAGACGAGCAAACCAAACCCGGGCACCTGGCGGAATGCGGTCTTCTTGCAAGATGGACTGAAACATCAACGCCACCAATTCGATGATGGCCTTTTCATTGTCAGTTTCTGCCTGAACCTTCAGATCAGCCGATTGCTGACGCAGTTCACTGGCCATCTGGGCGATGGCCACAGGGTAGGCTATCGGGGTGCCCCCTTGGGACGCGGCAAAATGCACATCACTCAAGCGCGGCTGCTGTGCCATGGCCACCATCAGGGGCACGGATGGGCCCGCATAAGCCACCTGCGGCGCCCCACCGCCACCGCCACCAATCATCCCGGACACCATGGCACCCGGGTTGATGATGCCGGTGCCACCGAATGGCATGTTCGATGGCGTCATCGATGCCTGACCGCTCAAACCCGATCTGGCGGACGGCATCCCCACGGGTGAAGAATCTACACCCTCTGACACAACAGCCCCGCCCGGGGGCGCTGCTTCCAAAAAGGCGCCACTGAGCAGCCGACCCACCTGTTCCAAAATACCCTGAGCACGCCCAAACCGCCAGCCCGAGCCCCCGTTGGGTGAACCAATGCGTGGAGCGCCTCCACCGCCGGCTTGACCACGACCAACGCCAGCATCACGACCACCGGCGTCATGACCACCCGCATTACCGCCGCCCGCGTCACTGACCCGTCCCCGCGTCGCCGACTGGTCATCTGCACGGCGTTTGAATTGTTTCTCTGCAGGCGACAAGGCCCTCTCTGGCTCATCGGATGCCGCTTCATCACCTTTGCTAGCGGAGTGCATCGGGCGGCTCGCCGCCTCTATGTCTTCCAGCACACCTTGCGCCACCAGCAACTCGTTGCATTGGGCATAGATCGGGGGCAATTGCTCGTTCAAATGGCGCTGCACCGTCAGGCTGGCCAGTTGCCAGGATTCACGCGACAGCCCACAGGCTTCCCATTGCTCGACCAGATGCAAAAACAGCGTCTCAGGCTGGACGATGTCATTGGTGTGCAAGGGCTGATCATTGTTGAGAAACTTGAGGCGTTTGCGCAGGTCATTGACCACCTGCGCATTTTTCTCCATCAGATTCAGGGCCAAACGCGACGCAATGATCTTGTTCTCGACCACTTCTGTACCCAACAGCTCAAGCTCGCCCCGCAGCGATGGCGTGGTGGGCTTTGTCGGTGCCACCAGCGCCGCCTGCCAAGCCTTGAGCGTCGCGTCTTGCCAATGCGCCTTGCGCTGCTGAAAAGACATCCAGGCATCCCGTCGCACCTGCATTTCCCGCGACGGCGCCGCCTCATCCATCAAGGCAATGAAACGCTCATGCACTTGGGCCGCCAACGGCCCCAACAGCGCACTGGCTTGCGAAACCAGACGCTGTCGCACCTGTGCCGCGAGCTGGGCTGGAGAGGAGGTGAGCATGCCAGGTGTCATTTGGAAACAAAAGGGTTAGACAGTGGCCCCGGCGTTGGGGTCATTGGGGTCGATGTCTTTTTTGGTAACGCCCCCCTTGACCAGGTCTTCCCGCTGGATACCCAGCCACATGGCAATGGCCGCTGCCACAAACACCGAAGAGTAAATGCCAAACAAAATACCAATGGTCAAGGCCAAAGCAAAGTAGTGCAAAGTGGCACCGCCAAACAACAGCATGGACAGCACCATCATTTGGGTTGACCCGTGGGTAATGATGGTGCGGCTGATGGTCGAGGTGATGGCATTGTTGATGATTTCCACAGTTGACATCTTACGGTAACGACGGAAATTCTCGCGTATTCGGTCAAAAATCACCACGGATTCGTTCACTGAATACCCCAGCACCGCCAACACGGCCGCCAGCACGGGCAGCGAAAACTCCCACTGAAAGTAGGCAAAGAAGCCCAGGATGATGATCACGTCATGCAAGTTGGCAACGATTGCGGCCACCGCAAACTTCCACTCAAACCGTACAGCCAAGTAGATCATGATGCCCACCACCACAAAGGCCAGGGCTTTGAGACCATCTGCGGCCAGCTCATCGCCCACCTGCGGGCCGACAAATTCGGTACGCCGCATGGACGCGCTGGCATCCTGCCCTTTCAAGGCCTCCATGACCTGCGTGCTTTGTTGCGCCGAACTGACACCTTTTTGGGCCGGCAAGCGAATCAGCACATCACGGGCGGTACCAAAGTTTTGCACCTGCACGTCAGCAAAACCCAGCTTGGCCACCACACCGCGCACCGCGCCCAGGTCAGCGGGCTGAGCGTAGGTGACTTCCATCAGGGTGCCCCCTGTGAACTCCACCGACAAATGCAAACCGCGGCTGAACAAAAAGAAAACTGCAGCTAAAAATGTCAGCAGCGACACCAGGTTGAACACCAAGGCATGGCGCATGAACGGGATGTCCTTGCGGATTCTGAAGAATTCCATACGCGTGATTCCTATTCGGCCTTGAGGGCACTTGAAGTGTCTGGACGCCAGACGGTCCCGATGGCCACGGTCTTGAGCCGGTTTTGTCGCCCGTACCATAAATTCACCAGACCCCGAGAGAAAAACACTCCCGAGAACATGCTGGTCATGATGCCCAGACAATGCACTACAGCAAAGCCACGCACGGGACCCGAACCGAAGGCCAGCAAAGCCAGGCCAGCAATCAAGGTGGTGATGTTCGAGTCAAAAATGGTCGCCCAAGCGCGGTCGTAGCCGGTGTGGATCGCGGCTTGAGGCGAGGCGCCATTGCGCAACTCTTCCCGGATGCGCTCGTTGATCAGCACATTGGAGTCAATCGCCATGCCCAGCACCAGGGCCATAGCCGCCATACCCGGCAGGGTCAAGGTGGCTTGCAACATGGACAACATCGCCACCAGCAACAACAGGTTAAACGCCAGTGCCACACTGGAAAAGACACCAAACAACACGTAATACACGCACATGAACAAAGCCACAGCCAGGAAACCCCAGGCTACGCTATTGAAACCTTTAGCGATGTTTTCGGCACCCAGGCTGGGGCCAATAGTGGTCTCTTCGATGATTTCCATGGGCGCTGCCAGTGAGCCTGCCCGCAACAGCAAGGCCGTGTCGTTGGCCTCGACGGTGGTCATGCGACCCGAAATTTGCACCCGCCCGCCACCAATTTCAGAACGGATCACGGGGGCTGTCACCACTTCACCCTTGCCCTTTTCAAACAACAAGATGGCCATGCGTTTGCCCACGTTGTCGCGGGTGACATCGCGGAAAATGCGCGTTCCTTTGGCATCCAGATTCAAATTGACGGTGGGTTCTTGTGTCTGACCGTCAAACCCGGGCTGGGCGTCGGTGAGGTTTTCGCCGGTCAAAATGACCTGTTTCTTGACAATGACCGCCTGGCCGTTGCGCTCCAGGTAACGCTCGGCGCCAAACGGCACCATGCCGGTACCGAGTTCGGCCGCACGCGCCTCAGCACTCTCGTCCACCAAGCGGACTTCCAGGGTGGCGGTGCGCCCCAAGATATCTTTGGCCTTGGCGGTGTCTTGCACGCCAGGCAACTGAACCACAATGCGATCGAGTCCTTGTTGTTGAATCACCGGTTCAGCCACCCCCAATTCGTTGATGCGGTTGTGCAGGGTGGTGATGTTTTGCTTGAGGGCCTGGTCCTGAATCCGCCGCGCCGCTTCGGGCTTGATCGACGCCGTCAGCTTGAACTCGGTGCCATCCGGGGTATCCACCGTTTGCAAATCGGGAAACTGGTCCTGAAACACCGCTTTGGCGCTGTTGAGGGTGGCCATATCGCGGAATTTGACTTCAATACTCTGAAGATTGCGGCTGATGCCGCTGTGCCGAATGTTCTTTTCACGCAAACTGGTACGCACATCTCCCGACAGCGACTCGGCGCGCTTGGTCAGCGCCGCCTGCATATCCACCTGCAACATGAAGTGCACACCACCGCGCAAGTCCAGGCCCAAATACATGGGCGCAGCATTCAGCGCCGTCAACCAAGCCGGTGATCTGGACTGCAAATTCAGCGCCACCACATAGGAAGGGTTGGCCGGGTCAGGGATCAAGGCCTTCTGGATCGCATCCTTGGCTTTGAGCTGGGCATCCGTGCTATCCAATCTCACTTTGATGGACGTCCCGTCGCGCGCAATCAGGTCGGCGTTGAGGCCGGCAGATTTCAGTGCTGCCTCGACTTGTAACTGGGTGTCCGCGTCCACCTTCACCAGGGTCTTGGATGCAGACACTTGAACGGCAGGAGATTCGCCAAAAAAATTAGGCAGTGCGTACAAGCCACCCACCAACAACGCGACCACGATGATCACGTATTTCCAGACCGGGTACCGATTCATGAACGCCCTTCAGAATTCAAACTTCAACACACTGGCAAAGGCCAGCTTCGGGACAGCTTATTTGATGCTGCCTTTGGGCAAGACCTGGGTCACTGCCGCGCGCTGAATTTGCACCTCAACACCATCCGCAATTTCCAGACCAATGAACACCTCACCCAGCTTGGAGACCTTACCCAACATGCCACCGGCGCTGACGATTTCATCACCTTTGGCCAGGGAATCCACCATGGCCTTGTGCTCCTTGGCTTTCTTCATCTGGGGGCGAATCATCACAAAATACAGCACCACAAACATCAGGACCAGAGGCAACATGCCCATCAACGAGGACTGCATGTCGCCGCCAGCGGCAGCCGGCGCGGTTTGGGCAAAAGCAGAAGAAATAAACACAAGACACTCCAAATATTCAATTGATTAGAAAACAAACTGCCCGCTTGCAGCACCGGAACGGGCAGCAAACAGGCATCGGATGATTGTATGCGGGCCGGATTTGGCCCTGATAGATCAGGGAATCAACGGCTCAATACCTTGCGAATCGTATCGGCCAGCTCTTCGGCCACAAATTTGGCCACATAACCATCCGCGCCCACTTTGCGGACATGATCTTCATTGGTGGCTCCCGTCAGGGAGGAGTGAATCACCACGGGCAATCCGCTAAAACGCGGATCCTGCTTGATATTGCGGGTCAGGGTGAACCCATCCATCTCTGGCATTTCCAGATCGGTGAGCACCATGGCGACCTTATCCCGAATGGTTTTACCCTGCGACTCCGCCTCTGACGCCATCGCTTTAAGCCGGTCCCAGGCTTCCTGGCCGGTCTTGGTCATGATGTAGGGCACTTCCATGGACTTGAGGCCTTGCTCGATCATCATGCGTGCTACGGCAGAATCATCAGCAGCCAAAATCACGGTGCCTGGCGGCAGATGCAACTTGCTGCTGACCTCGACTTCCGTGGTGTGCTGTTCCGGGAATACATCACGCAGAATCTGCTCCACATCCAGAACTTGGGCCAAGCGGGTGTTTTCGTCGTTGCCATCGAGCCGGGCAATGCTGGTCACCAAACCGCCACCCCGACCTTCAGCAGACAGCACCTGTTTCCACTCCAGACGCACGATTTCATTGACTTCTTCTACCGCAAAAGCCTGGGTCGTACGGGCAAACTCGGTAACCAGCAAGATCCCCAGCCCCTTGGTGGGGTTGGTGCCCACGATTTGCGGCAAGTTGATGACCGTGATCATCTGGCCACGGATATTGGCGACACCCATGACCGACGGCGGCGAATTGACCATGGCGGTGATTTCAGGCATCACCAAAATTTCACGCACCTTGAACACGTTGATGCCAAACAGCTCACGGCGATCTGTGCCTGGCGCCTCACCCAAACGAAAAAGCAGGAGCTCAAACATGCTGTTGCCAGCCAGATTGGTCCGCTCGTCAATGTCACGCATGCTGGATTTGTTCATGGTATGTCTTCTTTGAAAGAAATCTGATTGACCTGTGCCAATGGTAACGTCATTGAAGTTGTTTTGGCCACAGGGCCCAAAGTCTCAGCGGTTGCTTGAGTCTTCCGGCCAGTTCACCCGCGTCCGCGCCCCAGCCCACAAAGTAGTCTGCTCGCGTGGGTCCGACGATGGCGCTGCCCGTATCTTGCGCCATGACCAAACGTTGCAATGAGACACTGGGCCCCTCGGACGCCAGCCAGACAGGGGTGCCGTAGGGAATGCTGGCCGGGTCCACCGCAATGGAACGCCCCGGCGTCAAGGGCACGCCCTGGGCCCCGCGCGGCCCAAAAGCTGCATCAAATTCACTCAGGGGCTCTTCCTTAAAAAACACCAACCGCGGGTTTTGCCACAACAACTCCGACACACGTTGTGGGTTTTGGCTGATCCAGGCCCGAATACCCGCCCACGATGCGTCACGCAGCTCACCCTCATCCAGCAACCAACGACCAATGCTTTTGTAAGCTTGTCCATTGTGGCCAGCATAAGCCAAGCGTACCCATTGGCGCCGGCCATCGGCCTCGGTCACCCGGATGCGGCCAGACCCCTGAATTTGCAGCAGCAAGGCATCCACAGCATCTTCCAGGTAAACAATCGCCTGCCCACGCAGAGCGGCCTGGGCTTCGGGCAGGGTCTCCACTTCACGGCGAGAAAACCACGGTTTTCCCGGGCTCATACCAAGCGGTAGCCGGTACAGGGGGTGATTAAAACCGTCACTGGGCAAGCGCCGGGCGTCAAACTCCGGTTCAAAATAAGCCGTCAACAGGCCGGGCACAGCTCCCCCCTGCAGAGGCTCCACCCGGTAGGGCTGCAGACGCGATTGCAGCCAGGTCAGGCGATCGGCCTCGTCGCTAATACTCAAGCGCCGTACCTCTGGACACAGTCCCGCAAAAGCAGGACCAGGGCGTTCGCAGCTTTTCAACCAGGCGTTCCACACCTCAAACAAAGCATCCTGACCTACCCCCGGAAGGTCACTCCAAGGCACAGGCACCCAGCGGCTTTTACCGCGAATCAAAATCGACCCCGACACCTCAGCCGCCTGAACCCCAGGGGCTAACTCCGGCAACGATACAACCGCGGGGGCCACCCGCCGGGGACTTTCTGCAGGTAACAACGGTGGGCCACCGCAGCCTGCCAAAAAGAACAGCACAAAGACCGCGCACCGCTTCAACAAAAGTAGCATGAAATTCATAAAACGCGATGCTGCAGGGCGGGCAAGCGACCCCGGCAAGCGGTCAAATACGCAAAGTCCATGTCGGCCACCACCATCCCAGAGCGCGGCTCGCTCAGTTGAACAAGCAGTTTGCCCCAGGGATCAATCACCATCGAATGGCCCCAGGTTTGGCGTTGGTTGTCGTGCAGACCTCCTTGCGCAGCTGCCGCCACGTAAGCCAGGTTTTCAATGGCGCGGGCACGCAGCAACACCTCCCAATGCGCCTGACCAGTCGTAAAAGTGAACGCACTGGGGACCAGCATCAAGTGGGCACCGGTGCTGGCATAGTGGCGATACAGCTCAGGAAAACGCAGGTCGTAACACACGCTCAGGCCCACACGCCAACAGTGCCCATCCTTGGAGTCCAGGTCAAACGTGGTAGGTCGAGTGCCATCGATGAGCACACGGGATTCGTCGTAACTCTCATGGCCATTGTCAAAACGGAACAAATGGATTTTGTCGTAGCGCGCCACACAAGCGCCATCTGGCGAATACACCAGGGTGCTATTGAAGACCCGCTGCCGCTGTACGTCAGCCATCGGCTCTGGGGCAGCCAAGGGGACCGTGCCGCCCACAATCCACAGCCCCAGCTCGCGTGCCGCAGTCGCCATGAACTGCTGCAGCGGCCCCTGTCCAAGGGTCTCTTGTATCGCCAGCTTGTCGCTGTCGTTCTGACCCATGAGACAAAAATACTCCGGCAAGACCGCCAGCTCGGCGCCAGCCTGTGCGGCTTGACGCAACAAGACTTGCGCCTGTTGCAGGTTGGCCTGAACGTCAGAGCCGGACACCATTTGCAGGGTGGCGATTTTCATGGTGAAGATTCCTTTATTGGAGCCGGGGCGCGGTTGACCTGAGTGACGCGGGGGTCAGCCCAACTGCCATCGATATGAAACTGCTGGGTTGCAGACTCAATGAGTGGGCGGCGTAAAAACAATTGCGCCAGAAACGAACCCAAGCCATCACTTTGATGTCCTGGGTTTCATTGGCAATGTCAGCGGTTCCATCCATCAACACGGCAGCATTCACCCCTTTCATTTGCAAATTATTGGTGCGGGCCAGCCCCTTGTCCACAGTGACATCGCCACGCAAAAAATCAAATGAAAAACCTTCACTGAAGACATCCCGAAAATCCAGCGTCAAGCGGCGTGGCAAGGCTTGCAAACTCAGCACACCGAGCAACTTGGCGATACCTGGGTCGGCCTTGAGAAACTGCCCAGAGGCCACATTCACTGCAAAAGCACCGCCCAAGCTGGGGTAATCGAGCTTCAGGGGCGAGCCCAACCAGGCCACTTGCCCCTCGATTTTGCCGCTGCCCTGTCGAATCACATCTGGCATACCAAAACGAGCCAGCAATTTGCCGCCGTCGATCACGTCGAGCTTGAAATTCATCACCGTCCGCCTGCGCTCAGTGGCGACAGACGGCTGTACGGGTCCAACCGTCTGGCTTTGCGCACTGACACGGGTCCAATTGCCGCTGGTGGTCAGCGTGGCCTCAGGTACGGTCAAATTGAGTTTGTTCAAACGCCACTCGCGCGCTGCAGCCACGCCCCCTGACACCACGGCCGAGCGGTTGACGGCCTCGACTTCAAGGCGCCCCAAGCGTTTGCCGCGCAGCTCAAAATCATCCACCACAATATCCAGCGCAGGGATGCTGGCCGGCTGGGCATCCAACAAAGCCTCTACCTCGATGGCGGTGTTGGGCGCCAGGGTCAAACGCGCCAAACGGGCATACACGCGCCCGCCTCCGGTTGCCGAGGTCTCTGCAGGTTGCCGGTATTCCAGATAACCGTTGAGCTCCGTGGCGTCGACATTGCCCCGCCAAAGCAGACCATCGCGGTGGGCGCCCAGCACCACCTGGTTAAACGACCGCGCCCCAAAGGTCAAGGTCTGCGCCCGAACCGCCAGGGTGGTGGGCAAATAAGAGGACTCAAGGGTTGGCCCGTCTGATGGTGCCACCGGCAGATGCGTCACACCTGATATTTGGGCCAACACATCGGCCCATTGGTCGGCATTGAACCGGGGCAAATTGATATTGGCATGAACACCTTGATCGGGCAGGGACGGCGCGTCCAGGGTGTCGGTGCCGACGCTGATCGAACCCCGCATCACCCGCGGCTCGACCTTTGACACATCACGTTGGTAAACCACCTGGGCCAGACCCTCGAGCGTCAAACTGAGACGGTCTTGCAAGGGCCCCCGTGTCGCATGTGCCCCGTTGGCTTCACCGTTGACCAAACTGGTCTGCAAGCGTAGAGGCAGGCGGCTTTGCAGCTCCTTTTGCATAGGTGCGGGCAAGGTGGAGGCCATGCCTTGCAAGGCGCTGCTCACCAGCAGCTCCGGCGTACCAGCGCGCCAGCCCAGGGTGGCGTTGTAAGGGGTGCTGCCACTGAAGTGTTGCGCCAGGCGCGAGACAAAGCCCAGCTCGGTGGCCTGCCGCAAACCCTCGGCGCTGGCCGTACCCGTGACGCGAATGCTGGTCGGTGCTGCCCGTGCGCCCGACGAAGTGGTCTCACCCGGCACCAAAACCCAGCCCCCCTCCAACCGGGCCTCGCCGCCCAACAAGCGCGTTTGCACGCCGGACAACTGAAAGCCTGTGTCGGAATAATTCACCACGCCTCTGGCGCGCGTCAGTTTTGGTGTGTCGGCAGTCACCTGAAGATCATTACCCGTCAACGTCAAGCTGCCTTGCACGGTGGACTTGCTCATCTCTGCCAATGGCAGTACCAATTTGAGCTTGTGTTCCGCTGAACCGGTAGCCACAGAGCGACTCAGCGCCTGCCCGATCATGCCCCCCACAGGGGAGCCATTCACCACCCGCAAAGCCTCCTTCAAGGGGCCTTTAATCTCCCCCAGCACAACAACCTGAGGATTCATCAGGTCCGCAATCGAGGCCTCAACCTGGGTGACCTGCAGCGTGGTGTCTTCGCCCAATTTGGCGCGACCTCGCTTCACCTGCAATTGCATACCGTCAATCAACAGTTCACCACTGAGATCAGCCAGTACCGGCCAGGCGGGTTCCCCCGGGTCCTGCAAGCGGGTGGGCACATAAGCCAGCCGGGCATGGCTGACATCAGCGCTGACCTTGAAAATGCCCTGACGCGGGTTGAGCGCTGGCATGTCACTGATATCCCCCTTGACCACAAAACGCACATTGCTGGCCGTCCCGTCCAGCACCGCATCACGAACATAGTTGCGGGCTTCTGGGCCCATCACCAGTGGCAGATACCGGTGTACACGCCGCCCCTCGACTCGACTCAAGCTGGCCTGCAAATCCAGTACACCAGGGAAACGGCTGTGCTTGACCGACTTGCTGGCATCTGCAGTCTGCCATTTGATGCTGGCCTGGCCCTGTGCGTCGGGGTTGCTGAACTTGACGTCATCAAACTCAACGGCCACGTGGTCACCCGTGACCTTCCACGTTGCGCTGGCGGACAACTGATCTAGGTCAATTTGACTGTCCTGAAACATACCCGCCACATCCACACTGCCGTTGGTCACAGACAAGCTGGCGCGACCTCCCTTTTGGGTCAAGTCGAAATCCATGTCCAGGCCGCGTACACCGGGAACGGGTTCTGTGGTGGAGAGTTCCAGCCCACGTAAGCGACCCTGTGCAGCGTAATGGGTGGGCGATGTCCATTCACCTTGCCACGAGGCCGTCAGGGACTCCATTTGCCCTTTAGGCGCGAATTGCCGGAGTTTTTGACGCCAGATGGCGTCCATCGGCAGCTGCGCGGCAATCTGCGCCAAGGCGGCCAGGTCCAGGCGATCGGCCGTCATTTCGCCTCGGGCAGCGATCTTGTCTTTGGCTTGCATCGACACCAGCCGGACGTTTCCACCTGGCCAATGCAAACCCTCCGCGGTGTCAAAGACCAGCGCTTGCGTCAATATCTCAAAACCATTGACCAGTTGTAGAGCGCCAAAGCGACCCTGCACGAGCTTCAACGAAAGAGACTGCAAGCCCTGGCCCAGCGTCACATCCACCTCGGACAAGGCCACATCAGCCGTCGCGCCCTTAAATTGCCCCTCACTGACATCCACCCAGGCGCGCACCGCCCCCCGTCCCTGCCGAAGGTCAAAGCCCAGGTCCACAAAGCGCCGCAGCTCAGACAGATCCACACGTTCAAAGGCGGCGTACATCTGTCCGTCCCAATCCTGCCAGCGGCCCGGGTTGCGTGTCAGCAGCGGTTGCAAAAATCGACCCCTTAAACTCAATCGCTCCCCCCAGGCCGGAGGCGGTGTCGCATCAAACCGAAGGTCATGATTGCGTCCCAAATTGCGCATCACAGCATCCACATGCTGCAACACCACGGGTTCGGTGCCGCGCGACTCGTCAGTCCAGCGCACCGCGCCATCATGAATCGCAAACTCGATCTGTGAAAAAAACCAATTCAAGGCGTCTGAATTGCCGCCCCCGCCGGGGCGAGAAAAATCCAGACCGGCCATGGTGATGCGCCCATTGGCGTCACGACGAATATCCAGCTTGGGCTGATCAATGTAGAGTTGCTCAAATCCCAGCCGCCATAGGGAGCGTGGCGACAAGGTCACTAGAACCCGCGGCAAGCTCAAGGCCACCCGACCCTGCGCATCAAACAAGGCCACGTCGCTGAGCTCAAACGACGGCATCATGCCGTTAGATTGCGCAGTCACCGCACCCACCTGCACGGGTACCCCCAGAGCCTGAGTGGCCCGGGCTTCAAGCTGAGGGCGAAATTCGCCGATTCGCGGCACAATCACCCAGTGAAGCGCGCCCCAGGTTGCACCAAACAGCAGCCAAGCCAGCACAACGACCAGCAGCAACCCACGGGACAGGCCCGACCAAGTTCTCAGCAGTGTGGCAGACAGGGAAGACAAATCGTTTAAAAATTAGAAGTTGCAAAGCAGAATTATGACCCGCCCCTCCTTGGCCCTCCACTCCCGTTTTGCACAGCGCGTACGCCGCCGGTTTGAGCAACAAATGTCCCTGTTGACGCCAGGTCTACCGACAGCGGGCCACCTGACAGCCACCTTTGATGCCCTCAAGGCGACCGGACAGGACAGCGCCAGCGCCTTGCGCATCACGCGCGCCCTGGTCCTGGAACGTCTGCTTTGCCTGGACTGCGACGCCCAAGCCACGCTGGAGCAAGTGACGCAGGCCATGACCGATCTGGCGGAATTCGCCCTGAATCAGGCGCTGAGTGAAGTGCTGGCGGCACTCGACGAGATCCACGGTGCCCCCCTGACTCCACAAGGTCCCCGCGCCGAGTTATGGATTGTGGGCATGGGCAAACTCGGGGCACGCGAGCTCAATGTGTCCAGTGACATTGACCTGATTTATGTCTACGACGAAGACGGCGACACCACGGGCGATGTTCACGGGCGGGGCCGCATCACCAACCACGAGTATTTTGGCAAGGCCGTGCGAGCGGTTTACAACTTGGTGGGCGATGTCACCGACCATGGCTTTGTGTTCAGGGTGGACCTGGCTTTGCGACCCAATGGCAACTCCGGGCCAGCGGCAGTGTCACTGGACGCGCTGGAGCAGTACTTGCATGTGCAGGGGCGTGAGTGGGAGCGCTTTGCCTGGCTGAAGAGCCGGGTTGTAGCGCCTTGGGCCAGTGTGCAAAGTGGCGCCATTCAGGCCTTGCGCAAAGTGGTGATGCCCTTTGTTTTCCGACGTTACCTGGACTACAGTGTGTTCGACTCACTGCGTCTGCTGCATCGGCAGATCCGCGACCACGCCAGCAAGCGCAGCGCCGGGCGGCCGGAGCGCGCCAACGATGTCAAGCTGTCGCGCGGTGGCATCCGAGAGATCGAATTCATTGTGCAATTGTTGCAAGTGGTGCGTGGTGGCCAATTCCCGGAGCTGCGCACGCGACCCACCTTGAACGCTTTGCCGCGCCTGGTCAAAGCCAACTTGATGCAAGCCGATACCGCACGCACGCTGGCACAAGCCTACACTTTTTTGCGACAGGTAGAGCACCGCATTCAGTACCTGGATGATCAACAAACGCACATCCTGCCAACACAGGACAGCGATCTGGCCTGGATCGCTTCGACCCTGGGTTTTGATTCGGCCCAGCAATTGCTCAAGCAACTCGACGCCCATCGCGAAGCCGTGGCACAGGAGTTTGACAAGTTATTGGGCGGGGCCGAGCCCGAGTGCAAGGGTTGCCAGGGCGCCAAGACGGCAGAAGTCAGCGCCAGCATGGCCGAACTGTTGCCGCAACTCGGGCCGGCATTTCGCCAGCGCCTGGAGTCCTGGAACGAACACCCGCGGATTTTGGCCTTGCGCGACGAAGCCAAAACGCGGCTGCTGCGGCTGCTGTCGCGCACCGCGCAATGGGTTCGCGAAGGCCGGGTCTGCGAGTTGGCAGCGGTCGGCTTGGTCGACTGGATGGAACCCCTGTTGCGCCGCGAGAGCTACCTGGCTTTGCTGCTGGAGCGACCCAATGTGCACGAGCGCTTGCTGCGCTTGCTAGGGTCTGCCCGCTGGCCGGCGCGCTACCTGCTGCTGCACCCGGGCGTCATCGACGAATTGGCTGCCTCTGACATGCTGCAAGAGCGCTTTGACCCGGTGGCCTTTGAGGCCGAGCTCGATCATCGGCGCTTAGCCCTTCAAGCCGCTGCCGAGGATGACGATGAGTCGCTCTTGAATCTGCTGCGCCGGGCGCATCACGCAGAGGTGTTTCGCACCCTGGCGCGTGATGTTGAGGGTAATTTAACAGTCGAACAGGTCGCTGACGACCTCAGCGCACTGGCCGATGCGGTGCTGCGCATCACCACCCGTTGGTGCTGGAGCCGTTTGAAAAAAACCCACCGGGATCAACCCCAGTTTGGCATCATCGCCTACGGCAAGCTCGGTGGCAAAGAACTCGGCTACGGCAGTGACCTGGACATTGTGTTTGTGTTTGACGACGACGATGACCGGGCACCCGAGGTCTATGCCAACCTGGTGCGCAAACTCATCAATTGGTTGACCGTCAAGACCGGCGAAGGTGATTTGTACGAAATTGACACCGCACTTCGCCCCAACGGCAATGCCGGGCTGCTGATCACCTCGTTTGCAGCCTATGCCAAATACCAGCAACAACGAGGCTCCAACACCGCCTGGACCTGGGAGCACCAGGCCATCACGCGGGCGCGCTGCGTGCTGGGCGATGCCTCGCTCTATGCCCGTTTTGATGCCGTTCGTACCGCCGTGATCACGGCTGACCGCAACACCGACGATTTGCGCACGGAGATCAGTGCCATGCGCGATCGTGTGGCAAGCGCTCACCCGACCAAAGGCAACACCTTTGACGTCAAGTACAGCCCGGGCGGCATGATGGACGCGGAGTTTGTCATGCAGTTTCTGGTGTTGTCCCAATCAGCAATCCACCCGGAGTTGATGGCCAACGCCGGCAATATCGCCTTGTTGGAGCGCGCCGAACTGCTGGGCTTGCTGCCAGGTGGGGTGGGCCACGCGGCTGCCAGTGCGTACCGCGCCATGCGCCAGATTCAGCACCATGCCCGCCTGAACGAAGAATCGCCCCAAGTTGCGCTGGACGCCATGCAGGCGGAACACGAAGCCATTCTCACGCTGTGGAACTCAGTGTTCCATGCTTGACCCAAGACCCCTTTTTCATCCATCAGCCACTTGCCATGTCAAAACCAATCATCCCAAAATTACCACTCACACTGACGCTGCTGGCGTCCCTTGTCCTGTTGGGCGCTTGCAGCGATGGTGCGCGCGACACCCATCCGGACAAATTGTTGACCAAGCGCTTGGCCATTTTCAAACAGTTCACCAAAACACTGGAGCCCATGGGCTTGGTCGCGCGTGATCGAAAGGATTATGTGAAGGCCGAGTTTGTGGAAAACGCCAATGCGTTGAAAGAACTCTCGACCCAGCCCTGGGTCTATTTCTCCGCCGAGGGCAACTACCCGCCAACCCGTGCCAAGCCCGAGGTCTGGAGCCAACCCGACGCGTTCAAAAAGGCGACCAACACGTACCTGGCCACTGTGGATCAGCTGGTGGCGGTTGCCGGCAGTGCCGACAAGCCGGTCATCAGCGCAGCCGTGGAGGCCGTGCAAAAAAGTTGCAAAAGCTGCCACGACCAGTTTCGCAGTGATCGCTCGTAAATCATTGGAGCGCTGGCAACCGCCCGCGGCGTGTCAAGATGCGTTGGCGGAACTCAACCAGCGCGCTTCAAACTCTTCCGCGCTCACCGGGTAGCCAAACAAATAGCCCTGGCCCACCTCCGCGCCCAGCTGGGCCAACTGATACCGCTGCATGGGGGTTTCAACACCCTCAGCCACCAAGCTGTGCCCCAAGTCATGCGCCATATCCACAATGGTGCGGACCAAGACTGCGTCGTTGTCATCGGTCAACATACTGGCCACAAAACTCTGGTCGATCTTGATCACCGACACGGGCAACAAGCGCAGGTACGACAAACTCGAATAACCGGTTCCAAAGTCATCGATGGCCACCGAAATGCCCATGTCGCGCAGCGCCTGCAAACGCGCGAGTTGCTCGGGGGTGTGCTCCAGTAAAGTGTCCTCGGTGATTTCAAGCTCCAAGGACTGGGCGCTCAGGCCGTTGGATTGCAGGATGTGGCTCACCTGCTCCAGCATGTCCGGCCTTTGCAGATCAGCCACATTCTGGTTGATGGCCAAACGCATGCCCGGCCGCCACAAGCCAGCCCGCTGCCATTGGCCGAGCTGCTTCAGCGCGGTCTGCATCACCCAATGATCCAACTCCACCAGCAGCCCGCTCTTTTCGGCCACAGTCAGAAACACACCTGGCAAGGTCAGGCCGTGGCCCGGACGCTGCCAACGCACCAGCGCCTCAGCGCCTACCAGCGCACCGTTGTCAAGCCGGCACTTGGGCTGGAAGAAAACCCGAAACTGCTCCTCTACCAAACCCTGTGCCAGTTCGGTCTGAATCGTAAATGCCAGGTCGGAGCTGGCGCCCATTTCGGGCGTGTAACTCAACATGCGGTTGCGCCCACTCATCTTGGCACGGTACATGGCCATGTCGGCGCTGCGCAGCAGGGCATCGGGCGCCTTGCCATCATCAGGGTAAGCGGCAGCACCTATGCTGGCCATAGGCCGATAAGCACCCGCACCATGTAATGCCACCGGTTCACGCAAGCGGTGGAGCAAGACATGAGCCAAGGCTTGCGCGCCAGCCGTATCTGTGCCAGGCAGCAATACGACAAACTCATCGCCCCCCATACGCGCCACCGTGTCTTCCTGACGCACCCCTTTTTGCAGGCGCTCCGAAATCACGCGCAGCAACATGTCCCCGACTTGGTGGCCCAAGGTGTCATTGACCTCCTTGAAGTGATCCAGATCGACAAACAGCAGAGAAAAAACGCTTTTTTGACGATGCGAATGCGCCACCAGTTGGGCAATGCGATCGTTGAATAAATTGCGGTTGGGCAAACCCGTCAAGGTGTCATAGGAGGCCTGGCGCTGCAAGGCCAGCTGAGCTTCGTGCAACTGGGTGACATCGCTTTGCAGCGCAATGTAGTTCAGCACTCGGCCATCGCCATCGCGCAACACATTGATGTTGCTCCACACCGTAAAGAAGCTACCATCCGCACGCCGGTTGGTGATTTCACCGGCCCAATGATTGGTCTCGACCAGGGCGTCCCACATGCCTTGGTAAAAGGCGGTGCCGTGCCTTCCGGACTTTAATACACGCGTGTTTTGCCCCAACACGGCCTCGGCGCTAAAGCCCGTCATGCGCGTGAATGCCGGATTCACACGAATGATGCGGACCATGGCGTCGGTGATCACAATGGCTTCGTCCGAGCTCATGAACACCGACTCGCTGAGCAGCAATTGGCGTTGCTGGTCCTTGAATGCACTGATGTTGGTAGAGATACCCCCCACGCCATAGGCCTTTCCCGTGGCATCCAGCAAGGGGAAGCGGTGTGTCACAAAGTCCACCGGGAGGTTTCCCAAACCTTGGTGAATCTTCTCCTCAAGGGTCAAGGGCAGGCCCGACCGAATGACCTTTTGGTCTGCTTCGCGGTACAGAATGGCATCACGCAGTGGCATGAAGTCTTCGCGTTGGTGCCCCAGAACCTGTTCGCGCGGGCGCTTCACAAAGCCCAGCAAGGCCGCGTTGGCTAACAAAATGCGGCCGTCAGCGTCAGCTGCAAAAATGAAATTGTCAGTGGCATCGATCAAGGCGTCGTAGAGTCGTCGCTCCTGCTCACGTGCCTGCTCTACGCTGCGATCGACCAGCAGCAGCAAGATCCGGCGATCGAGCTTGTAATCCATCGACAAGCCGATCAAATGCACATCAAACATACCGCCTGGCGTGAGTTTTCGCTCGATGTGCACCCGCTCAAGTACCTGGACCTGCCCCGGCGTCACATCACGCAAGGCCACATGCAGGCGTGCCCGATCGAGCTTGCCCAGCCGATGCCAGAAGCGGGTATCCAGGGCGACATGGCGACTCAGCTCACCCAGCAGATCGGTGGCCCGCTGGTTGCAATCGTCCAGCATGCCATTCACATCGAGCACCAATGCAGCCAGCGGCATCTGGTCAAACAGCGTGCGGTAGCTGCGTTGCGCCAGTTGTGCTGTCATCTGGGAGGCGCGTAACTCCTCATTTTGCAGTTCCAGTTCGACTTGGTAGATACGCAAGTCTTCCAGCAGCTGAGTCACATCCAAGTTGTCGCCGCTGGACAAACCCACCACACGTTGATGCTGCTCAAGAACGGCTTGTGCCCGCTCCTTGAGCACTTGCAAGCGCTCAGATTTTTGCCGACTCGGCTCCCGGGGGAATGGGCTCATGCCAGACTTTGCAGATTTTTATTGCGCCAGCCCGTGATATTGATGTGGCTGATCACCGCGCCCGGTTGTTCGCCACCGACGGCGGACACATGCATGACAAACCAGCGCTGCTCTGTCGGTGAATGGCAGGGGTATTCGATAGAGAAGTTTGGCCGATGACCTTCAAGCACCTCGCGCAGGCCACGCTGGGCTTCTGCTGCAGAACGGTCCGAGGTGTCAAACGCACTGTTGCAGATGGCCAGGTAATTGACACCTGGGCCAGAACGCACCATCTCGGGGTCGCCGTTGTCGGCGGCAAAGCGCCGCCAGGCGCTGTTGACCAGGGTGATAACCCCGATGCTATTGAGCACGGCGATGTTTTCCGACAAGGAGTCAATGATGTGCTGCAGCCGTGAGACCTCGTGCAACGCCGTCACGTCCATGAAGGTGATGACCGCGCCCTTGGACGGCGACGACGGCACACTGTAGGGCAACATGCGCACAAAATAGTGCAGGCCGTTGATGCCACGGATTTCCTTTTCGACACGCAGTCCGTCCTTGAGGGTGCGGGTCAGGTCGGTGATCAGGTCGGGGTAGATCAGGGTGTGAGCCAGATCGTCAAGAGGTCGGCCCAGGTCGGTGTCACGCAGTTTGAAAATCTGCATCGCGTCCGGGCTGAAGCGGGTCAGGTGCAGGTCTTCGTCCACAAACACCGTACCCGCTGCCACGGCCTGGGCCATGTTATCGAGGTCAGCGTTGAGCCGGTTAAGAATATCGATTTTTTCCTGGTACTCGGCATTGACCGTATTGAGTTCTTCGTTAACCGACTGCAGTTCTTCGTTGGAGCTTTGCAGCTCCTCGTTGGAACTCATCAGTTCTTCATTGGTGGACTGCAACTCTTCGTTGGACGTTTCCAACTCTTCGACGGTCGCCTGCAAGCTCTCCCGGGTGGCCGTGAGCTCGCGCTCCAGCACTTCCATGCGTTCAGCAGTTTCGGAGTCCACATCGATGGTGGTGGTTGCCTCTGCCGGGGTGGGGGCGTGCAATTGCTCAAAGGCCAGTAGGGTCAGGCGCTCGCCTTCAAACTCTTCGACGGGCCAGGCACTCATGCGCAAATGCTGCACATTGCCATCCCCCCCCATGACCTTGAGGCGGTCAGAACTGACACTGGCGCCTTCCCGCCCGACCTTGAACAACAAGGCCACCGCCACGGGTACCAGGTTATCGGGCAGGATGCGGTTGAGGTCCAGGCTGGCGTGGCCTTCGCGCAGCTGCAAAAATTTTTGCACGTTGCCGTACGAGTGCACCAACTCGTGGCGGCTGTTGACCAAAATAGCTGCCGGCGGCCCAAAGGCCTTGAGCAAGGCAGCAAAGCCTTGATCGACCGCAGTTGACTTGAGCCGGGTGGCCCGGCTGGCCTGGCTGGTGACCAGCGGCACATGAGTGGTGTAGCCGTAGCCCGAGCCTTTGACCACATCGAGCGGCAAGCTCAGGGGCTTGATCATTTGCCAAATTTTGTGTTTGGCACTGACCGGGGTGAAGTCGCGTTGTAACTCGGCCAAAGATTCGCTGGAGCCAAGAAACAAGTGCGCTGCTGGCAACAAGGCATATTGCAGCCGCTTGAGTGCGCGCTCTTGAGCCTGGCTGCGGAAATAGATCAACGCGTTGCGACACACCACCAAATCCATGCGGGTAAAGGGCGGATCGGTCAGCAAATTGTGCCGAGCAAAAACAATGCACTGGCGCAACTCATTTTTCACCACAAAGTTGTTGCCTTTTTTGACAAAGAAACGCTCAAGTTGCTGGGGTGAAACCTCTGCCGCAATTGATTCCGGGTAGGTGCCGGCCCCAGCAGTTTCAATGTTTTGCTGCTCGACGTCGGTGGCGAAAATTTTCAGCGAAGGCCAACGCTTGAGGGCATCAAAGGCCTCCAGAAACATCATGGCAATCGAATAGGCTTCTTCTCCGGTGGAGACGGCTGCCGCCCAGACCCGAATCGAATCACCCGCCTGCTTCTTAGCTACCATAGGGTCGATGATTTGGCGACCGAGGATTTCAAAGGCCTCGGTGTCTCGGAAAAAACTGGTGACCGGAATCAACAGCTCGCGGCGCAGGGTCAGCACCTCGTTGCGGTCGTCGTTGAGCAATTCCAGATAGGAGTCGAGCGAGGTCACCTGGCGCACGTTCATGCGGCGCTCAATACGGCGCATCACGGTCCCGGATTTGTACTCCTGAAAATCAATACCGCCCACTTGAAGCAACAAACGCAAAATGCCATTCAGAGCCGCCTCAGGCGTCAAGGCCAAGGCCCTGACCGCTGGTTCTTCGAGGGCCACCGCCGCCTCAACAAGAGGCTGATTGGTGATGTGGGCGATCAACCGGGCACCAATCTGGTCCACCGGCAAAATTGCATCAACCAAGCCGGTGGCAATCACGCTGCGTGGCATACCGTCAAACTTGGCGTTTTCGGGTTCCTGCGCAATCAAAAAACCACCCGCGTCGTTGATGGCTGCTGCGCCACGCGTGCCATCCGATCCGGTACCCGACAACACCACACCGACACAACGCGCACCATAGTGAGATGCCATCGACTTAAAGAACACGTCGATGGGTAAAGTCAGGGTTCGCGGATTTTTCGGCGTCAAACTCAGAATACCTTGTCCCATGTGCATGATGGAGCCTGGTGGTATCAAGTAGACCCGGTCGGGCTCAATGGGCATGTCTTGCTCGACCATCACCACAGGCATCTGGGTATGGCGCGACAGCAAATTGGCCATCATACTTTTGTGATCGGGCGAAAGATGTTGAATCACAACAAAGGTGGCACCAGACTTGCACGACAAGCCGTCAAATAACTTTTCAAGGGCTTCCAGGCCACCCGCTGACGCCCCAATAGCGACAATATGGGGACTTGGATCGGTCAAGCCGATGGTTTCAACCATTTCCACAGCATGCTGATTCGACATAAAACTCTTTCCAATTTCGACCACAACCCGACCGAACTGCTACTTGTTTTGACACCAACGAAGGAGTGAATTATCGTGGCGTTTTCATTTGTCCGGGACAACTCATTTAGCCATGACTTATGTCAAGAAAACACCCTTGAATCTGGCCACCGTCGAAGAGCTCACCGGGCTGTCGCGCGAGGTGCTGCGCAAGTGGGAGCTTCGCTACGGTTTTCCGCTTCCCGCCCGCGACGCGCGTGGCCACCGCCTCTTTAAAAGTACCGATGTAGAAAAGCTTCGACTGATGGCGCAATTGCTCAAGGTCGGCATGCGGGCGGGGATGCTGGTCACCCAAAACACGGCGCAGTTGCATGCATCGCTGGACGCGCATCAATCTGCGCCCGAAACCGCGCCGGATGACAACGTTGTCGAGACTCAGGTGCAGGCTCTGTTGGCTTCGTTGGAGACGCACGCCAAGGAGCACGCGCTGGACGATTTGATCGATGCGCTGATTCGCCATCAGGGTCTTGCCCCATTTGTAGCCCGGTTCATGCCTGCTTTCAGCCACGCTGTGGGACTGGCCTGGGAAACCGGACGGATGGGCGTCCATGCCGAGCATCGGTACAGCCAAGTCGTGCAACAAAAGATTCTGCGGGCGCTGCCGACACCGGCTCACCATGGCGCACTGCCCAGGGTGCTCCTGACCACGCCGCCAGGTGAGTTACATACCCTGGGGCTGCTGGGTTTGCAGGTGCAACTGGACCTGGCCGGCGCCAGTTGCATCAACCTGAACGCCCAGACACCGGTGCCAGACGTGGTGGCCGCCGTGAGTCAATGGAGCGTGTCGGTGGTTTGTGTATCCATCAGTGTTTGTATGAGCCCGATGCAAGCGGGCGACTATTTGCAAGCACTGCGTCGGGCCTTGCCAGAAATCTGCCAGGTGTGGGTCGGTGGCCAGGGCTGCGCGGTTTTGTCCGCAGACGCGCTGCTGGGATGCGAAGTGTTTACCCATGCACGCAGTGCGGCGCTGCGCTGGAGGGAACTGGCCAAAATGATCAAGAACTCCTGATTTTTTTCACTAACGCGGTCGTGGAGTAACCTTGCACAAACGGCAAGGCCAGCGCACGCCCACCATAGGCTTGCACCACAGCGGTCTCGGCCAGCTTATCCATGTCGTAGTCGCCGCCTTTGACCAAGACATCGGGCCGCACCAGCCCAATGAGTTCCAGCGGCGTGTCCTCATCAAACCAGGTGACCAGGGTGCTGCTGGCCAGCGCGGCCACGACACAGGCCCGGTCCACCTCGTTGTTCAATGGTCGGTCAGGGCCTTTGCCCAAACGACGCGCCGAGGCGTCGGTATTGAGCGCCACGACCAGACTGGCGCCCAGCGCGCGGGCCTGCTCCAGGTACATCACATGGCCCCGATGCAGCACATCGAACACGCCATTGGTAAAAACCAAAGGGCGCGGTAACCTGGCCAGGCGTGCCAACAGTTGATCTGGCGCACACAGCTTGCCGGTCAAAGGCAACAGCGGGTCGGCGGGGACAAAAGCAGAAATTGGCTTGGTTTGAGGCATGTATTGCATGCTATCAGGCCCCAGAGCTGCTTTATGCTTGAGAAGCACCCTGTCGTTTTTGAGCAGCTAGGCATAATCGCCAATCACTATGAAACTGGTTCCCGTCAGCATTGATGCCATCCTCATCGGCCAACCGCTGCCCTGTGCGCTGCGCGCCGAGAATGGTATTTTGTTGGCCAGCAAAGGTTTTTTGGTGAGTAACCGGCAGGATCTGGAGTCCATGGTGGGTCGGCGCGAGCAGATTTACATTGACTACGACCAGACTGATAACTTCCGAAAAGGTTACGTCAACCGGCTCAACAACTTGGTGCTAGAGGACCGATCCCTGGGTCAAATCGCCGATGTGCAGATTTCACCATACGACGCCAACAAAAAAGACATTGTCGAGGTCAGTGATGAGCCGGACTGGCTTGACATGCAGGCCCAGGCGCACGCTCTGCTACGCGGCACCCATGCCGATACATTTTTGCCGCGGCTGGAGCGCTTGCAAGCCGAATTGGAACGCCACACCCTGCGCAACCCCGACGGCACCCTGTTTGTCCTGATCCATTTGGCAGGCAGCGAGGTACGCCAATACAGCGCCACCCACGCCATTTTGGTCAGCGTGATGTGCGACCTGGCCGGGCGAGAAGT
>JAIFMR010000125.1 GCA_020048255.1 Rhodoferax sp.
AGGCGCGGACCGAAACCGCTACCGCGGGTGTCACCGTGGTGCCCTTCATTCGGCTCTACCGCAACCGGGCTGACTACGACAGCTGGTTCCAAGATGAGACGATTTTTGAGATGGTGCAGGCCGAGCTGGCGCGTGGCACGCCAGCTGGCCCGTACCGTGGCTTGGGCGAATTCCACCTGTACGACAGCGCCAACGCCAACGGACCAGTCGCTAAAAAGCTCATGGCGCTGGCCGAGGAAAAGCAGCTGGTGGTGCTGGCTCATGTCGACGACGTGGCCATCGACCTGCTGATGGCATCCACACCGTCAAAAGGTCAAAAGGCGCGTCTGATCTGGGCGCATACCGGCATCGGCGGGGTACCGGTGGAGCGGGTGGACGCCCTGCTGGCGAAGTACCCGGGCCTGATGGGTGAGCTATCGTACCGACCGGGGTTGACCTGCGCTGGCGGGAATCTCTGCCCCGAGTGGCGCGCGCTCATCCTCAAATATCCAGGGCGTTTCCTGATCGGCTCTGACACATGGGTCAACCAGCGCTGGCAATACTATGAAGAAACCATGAAGGGTTACCGCACCTGGCTGGGCGACTTGCCGGCCCCCGTGGCGAAAAAAGTTGCCTGGGACAACGGTGCCGCGCTGTTTGGGCTGAAGTAGCGCGCCTCTCACAACGTGAAAGTGAACTTGTCGATCAATGCACCCGGCGTGCGGGAGCCGCCGAGGGCACGCTGAAAATAGGTATCCACAGCGGGATCAATGGCCGTGTGCGTCGTCAACGCAACAAGATTGCTGCCCAGCGCGTCGTACAGGCTCTCGTCCCAGCGCATGTCGGTGATCGGGCCGACAATCTCGCCGTTCTCCACCCAGAAGCAGGCGTAGCGGGTCATGCCGGTCACGCGGGCAGACACCGGATCGCTCCAGTTCAGGTAATGCAGGTTGGACAGGTACAGGCCCGTACCCAATTGCCGCAAGATATCTTTTTCTTCCAGCGTACCCGCAGCGACATCCAATGCCCGCGGCGCCTCGGATTCACTCGCGCCGTTGGCGGTCAGACCAAACTCCTTGCTGGTGCGTGAGCTGACCAGCAGCGACATCAACTCTCCGGCAGTGATCAATGGCACGGCTTGCGCCGAGACCTCACCCAGGGCATTGAAGCGTGGCGTCAGCCCCAAACCAAAATTCTCTGTGACATGCAATTGAGGCGACAAGCTGGACTCTTTGTCTGCCAATTTTTTGAATGGGCTGCGCCCCTGCTTCCACGCTGAGGCGGACAGGGCATGCCATCCCAGCATGCCGACCAGATCCGCCATGGCGCGCGGCGCCAGGTAGGTGCGGTACTGACCCGGCTTCACGGTCTGCAATGGTTTGTCCATCAGTGCCAGCAAATTTTTGCTGGCACTCAGATTGGCGGCCCATTGCAAGGGCTCCCAGTGCGTGTCGGCAAAGTTGCCCTTGACCGCACGCGACCCGTTGTACAGCGAGTAATCCATGAAGAAAGACTGTGTCGCAAACCAGTGGCGCTGACCTTTGGAGTTGCGGTTAGCGCGAACGATGGAGCCTGCGGCATACAAGCCGGCCAAGTCACTGCCTTGGGCTGGCTCGGTCACGGCGTCAACGACCTGATCCGGCGCGAGCAATTGACCACGGAAGGTGTCGTCGCTGCTTCCGTGATCTTCTATTGGTACCTGATGTGGGTCCACCGGCAACACCGCCAACTCATCACGGGCCTGACCCAACATGTGCAGCATGGCAATCTGATCAACCTCAAGCTGGCCCGACAGAGTGCGAGTGACCTCGGTGGTGCGGCCTGCGCCCTGCAGTTGCAAGGACATCGTGATCTGTTCCACATGGGTGTTTTGGCGGACCTTGTTGGCGTTGAACCGCACAAACAATGTGTCTTCGGCGGCAAGGTTCAGTGTGGCGGCTTCGTCACCTTGCAAATCACCCAGCACCCTGTCCGCCAAGGCATCAAAGTGCTGGCGAACCGTATCGATGAAATCTGGTTGACTCATGATTGCCCTCCAAACACCTGCACACCTCTGAACAGGCAAGGGGGTGACGCATGCCCCACCCGGATCACCTGGCTGGGCTCTCCCTTGCCGCAATAGGGCGTGCCATAGGTCGCTTGGTCCCGGCCCACTGCACTCAGACGGTTCCAGAAGTCAACCGTTGTGCCTCGGTAGTTGGGATTGCGCACCACCCCGGCCAATTTCCCCTGCTTGATCAAGCGGCCCCACTCACAGCCAAACTGAAATTTATTGCGGTAATCGTCAATCGACCAGGACCGGTTGGTAGCCATCAAAATGCCCTCATCCACAGATGCAATCATGTCCTCCAGCGTTTCGGTGCCGGGCTCCAGATTCACATTCGCCATACGGTCAATTGGCGCACGATTCCAGGAGGATGCGCGAAAGTTAGCCACGCCAGGCAGCCCGGAGCGAACCTGGGATTCGACTGAGCCCAAGCCCCGTTTGAGCATACCACCTTCGATGAGCAACTCACGCCGTGCAGGAGACCCCGCGTCGTCAAAGGCATAACTGGCAAAGGAATTGGCCTTGCCGGGATCAAAGCTCACATTCATCAGAGTTGAACCATATCGCAGGCTGCCAAAGTCGCCGGGCTGCACAAAGCTCCAACCTGCGAAATTGCGTTCGTCGCCGAGAATGCGATCCAACTCCAGCGGGTGCCCGATGGACTCGTGGATCTGCAACATCATCTGGTCGGGCATCAGGATCAGGTCCATGGAAGCCGACGGACAGTTGGGCGCGGCCAGCAAGGCCAGCGCCTCGGTGGCCACGCGCAGACCCTGTTGCGTGAATACCGCTTCGTCAAAGACCTCGCCACCATGCTGACCGGTTTGACTCCAACTGCGGCTTTGGGATTGCATGCCTTCGGCTGCGGTGGCTGTCAGAGCGATATCCACCAAATCGAAACTTTGGGTGGTGTGGGAGCCATTCGTCGAGTAGTAATCAATCTGCGTTTGCACGACCATGGCATGGGCGCTGCGGTTAACGATTTTGGAGTCAATGCCCATACTTTTGGACGCCGCTTGCAAGCATTTGGTGATCAAAGCCAATGGCGTGACAGCCAGCCGGGTTTGGCACAGGCTTTGGTAGCTACCCTGGACCGCCTCGCGCTGCGCCTGGGTAAACGCATACGCCTTGTGGCGACTGGCAGAGCGTGTTGTGGCGATGGCTTGGTCAAATGCACGCTGCAAGCCCATGCTGCTCAGGTCGGCCGTGGCCGCGTAGCCAAAGTGCCCATCGATGAGCACTTCGCACATGACACCTTCTTCGAGAGCGGTTTCGTTTTTCTCTGGCGCGTCGTTGCGTACAGCACGCATCTGGGTGGTTTCGCGAGAATAGCGCAGGCCAGCCCAAGGCGCTGACCTGTGGGCATAACTCAGCGCCAATCGGGGATCAAAGTTTGGCATGAGGTCGATGACTTTGGTTGTGGCTGATGATCGAAAGGGCTGGCCAGTCTCATTGCATTGAAGTTGACGCAACTTCTATTCTGTCAACTTCTGGAGTCTGACGTTGGGTTGTGGTGAATTCAACATGATTACCTTGTACATTCAGACACTCGTCCTGCCAAAGTGCAGGATTTCGTTAACTGGGAAAATTGTGCCTTCTTTCTGTCGGGAACATGGATAAGAGCGGCGCAATGTCATGGAGGAAACAAATGATGAAAACGACACTTTGCAAGATCGCAGTCGGCTGTGCACTGGCCTGGAGTTCTACTCTGTCGACGGCAGCAGACGATATGTTTGTTGTGCGTCCCACTGCAAGAACACCGCAGGAAGTGGTGGATGTGATGAAGGCCTATGCCGAAGGCAAAAAATGGGTCTTCGCTGGTGCCAGCAAGGTCAAACCACCTCAAGGGGAGGTCACCTTCGTCAAAGTTTGCATTCCCGAGGTGGGAAAGCTGTTGTGGCCACTGGGGCTGCATATCAGCGCCATGCTCCCTTGCGGAAATTTTGGTGTGTACCAGAAAGAAGGCAAGACCGAGATTTCCATGCTGCATCCTCGCTACATGCAAGTGCTCTACCCTCACCCTGAAGTGGACAAAGCAAGTGCGGCTGCGACACCGCTTTTTATGGATATGCTCGACAACGTTGCGAAATAGAGCCTCTTTTTACGTCCACAAGTGACATTCAACCCCATGTGGACGCGACAAAGTGCCCACCTGAACAGTTGTTGGAACTTCTGTACGGCAACGTTCCATCGCTTGCGGACAGCGGGTATGAAATCGACAGCCCGGTGGTAAATTGTCTGGGCTAGGAAGCTCGCCACGCAAAGGGCTGCCTAGCGTTTGAACTGAAGCCAAATCCGGGTCGGGTTCGGGAATCGCTGCCAGCAGGGCTTGGGTGTAGGGGTGCTTGGGTTCGGTGAACACCAAGTCGGCAGCGCCCATCTCCACGACACGTCCAAGGTACATCACCGCAACGAAATCACTCACATATTTCACCACCGCCAGGTTGTGAGAAATGAAGACATAAGAGAGGCCACGCTGGCGTTGCAAGTCAATCAGCAAATTGAGAACCTGACTCTGGATGGACACGTCCAGAGCGGAAACGGGCTCATCAGCCACGATCAATTCCGGCTTGAGTGCCAACGCCCGCGCAATGCAAATCCGCTGTCGCTGCCCCCCGGAGAACTCATGAGGGTAGCGCGACGCAGCTTCGGCGGGTAACCCCACCGTTTCCAATAAGCGAGCCACCTCCGTCGCTCGCTCAGCGGCACTCCCCATGCGGTGAATGACCAAGGGTTCTTCAATCAATCGTCCTACCTTGATGCGTGGATCGAGGGCGCCTTGAGGATCTTGGAAAATCACCTGCAGGTGTCTTCGCATTTCACGCAGGCGATCAGGCGGCATCAGTGTCAAATCCTGTCCCTTGAAACGCACCGAGCCACCGCTTGGCTCCAAGAGTCGAAGTACTAGTCGCCCCAAGGTCGACTTACCACAACCGGACTCGCCAACCACACCCAAGGTTTGCCCCTGGCTGAGCGTGAAGCTGACGCGATCGACTGCCTGCAATGATCGGCCCCCCTTGAGGTTAAAACTTTTGCTCAGCTCGACCACATCCAGCAGTTGCGTACTCATGGCTGCTCCACGGGGTGGAAACATGCCACTTGATGATCAAGTCCATGACTTACAAGGGGTGGTGGTGATAACTTGCAGCGGTCGGACACACGCAGACACCTGGGCCCAAACGCGCAACCCTTGGGCCGGTCTGCAGCAGCGGGTACTCGACCATCGATGACCGCCAATCGATCACTGCGCGGCGTTGACAGACGCGGAATCGCTGCAAAAAGTCCACAGGTGTAAGGATGCTTTGGAGCAGTGTAAAGCGTGCGAACGCTGGCACTTTCTACGATTCGTCCTGCATACATGACAGCCACACGGTCACAAAAACTGGCAACCACGCCCAGATCATGGGTGATGATGACGATGGCCATGCCTAACTCATCGCGCAAACTGCGCAATAAATCCAGAATTTGCGCTTGAAGAGTGACATCCAGCGCTGTTGTGGGCTCATCAGCAATCAACAACTGAGGTTTACAAATCAGCGCCATGGCAATCAATACACGTTGACGCAGTCCACCTGAGAGTTCATGCGGGTACTGCAACAACCGACGTTCTGGTGCATTGACACCCACCCGATTGAGCATGTGCAAGACCAACTCGTTTTGTCGCGAGCGCGTCAGTCTTTGGTGCAGACTGACCGCTTCACGAAGCTGATCCCCAATCGTGAAAGTCGGGTTCAGACTGGTCATCGGATCTTGAAAAACCACGCCAATCCGCTTGCCCCAGACCTCCCGCAACGCAGAGCGTGACAGGGACATCAGGTCGAGTTCATCCAGCCGCATCCGCCCACTTTCAATGTGGCTTGGGGGTGTCGCTTGAAGCCGAATCGCAGACATGGCCATCACACTTTTGCCACAACCAGACTCCCCCACGATGCCCAGCGTTTGACCTGCATCCACCGAGAACGAAACCCCATCAACCACCCTTGCGCCACCCGGATTGGGTCCAAAGCTGACGGAGAGATCGTCAACAGAAAACAAAGCCTCGCGCATTGGAAATGCCGTCACGTTGGACAAGGCAATGCAGCCAGGGTCGTGTAGCTTTCTGTTTTCATGACGATCAATCGAACACGATACATGGGAAGTAAAACGACACAACCCAATTCGGTATATCCACGATTTCACTGATGCGCAAGTCACCGCAGACACTGCACAACATGTATGCCTCGACTGCAGGCATGCCATGCCGTTTGCAGAGTAAATCAACCATGCCGCTGACTGCGTTGCGGGCTGCCTGCATCAGGTCAGTCCCGATGCCCATGGTGACCTCGTAACCCTTGGCATCGAGGTGCCGCGTGACCGGACCAGGTGTCGTGAAACGCGGAAAAGCCAATGGCGTTTGCTTGATGAGTTCAAACTGCAGTGCCACACTCATAGGGCTTTCAATCGCCGTCCCACAAACCTCGCCATCTCCTTGCGCTGCATGCGTGTCACCCACGGAAAACAGCGCCCCGGCCACTTCGACCGGCAGATAGAGTTCTGTGCCAACTGAGATATCACGCACATCCATGTTGCCACCCACCCGGCGCGGCGGCACGATACTAAGTAACCCCGCCTCAGCCGGCGCCACACCAATTGTCCCGGTGAAGGGCTTTAAGGGCACCTTTCCCCATTTGCCAAACATGGCAGGCTCCATGGTTGCGGCATCGTACGACCACACCTGCAAAGCCGGTTCCTTGAAGTCATCGGCAAGAAGACCAAAGCCGGGGATGTTGGCAGTCCATCCCCAACCTGAAGGACGAAAAGACTGAAGCGTGACCTTGAGAACATCGCCAGGCTCAGCGCCCTCGATGAAGACCGGACCCGTGACTGGATTGATGCGTCCAAAATCCAGGGTGCTGACATCTTCTACCTTGGAGGACGGCGAGAGCTGTCCACCCGAGGCCTCGTAAACCTCAAACTCGACCGCCGTACCCGGTTCGATACGCAGCACAGGCGGTAGCGCGTTGTTCCAGCCGACATGGCTCTGGGCATGATGGATGGTATGCGCAGGGCATCCGCAACCAGAACTGTGGGTGTGTGGTGTCAGGCTCATGGATGCCTCCTACTTGTTGATGTACACATGGTCATAGTTGATCGGAATGCGCACGGGATCAACAAACAATGCGTCAGACCCGCCGAGCCGCTTCGAGCGGATGCTGAAGCGCTGTTCGTTAAAGATCGGGGCCCACGGTGCGTCTTTCATGATGTCCGTGAAAATGCCCTTCCATAACTGCGCACGTTCGCCGGCTTTGGCCGGGCTGGACATCGCGTCAGCATCCTGTGCACGTTTGTCAAGGTCTTTGTTGCAATACCAAGACCAGTTCCATCCGCCTGCAGTTGCTCCAGCACAGCCCAAGATGGGGCCATAGAAATTGGATGGATCTGGAAAATCTGCGATCCACGCCATGCCGCCAGACCAGATCATGGGCGCCGTCATGGGCTTGCCACCTGCTGCGATGACATTGGCTTGGGCCAGATTCTTCAGAGCGACTTTGATGCCGATCTTGGACAGGTCTTCCTGGATCGCCTGTGCAATACGCGGGTTGGGGTCCACGTTGTACACATACAACTGGGTCGCAAAGCCCTTTTCCAGACCGGCTTGCTTGAGCAGTTCTTTGGCCTTGGCAACGTCGTATGGATAACCCTTGTACTCCTTGTCGTAGCCCGGCATGGTGGGTGGCAGGGGCTGGTTGGCAACCAACGCGCGGTTGTTGATGATTTTGACGATGCGCGCCTTGTCAATCGCCATGTTGATGGCTTGGCGAACTTCAAGCTTGTCAAACGGCTTCATTTGTACGTTCATCGTCACATAACCGGTCTGGAGCTGGCCCCCTTCTATGATCATACTTTTGTACTTTGGATCGTTACGGATCTGCAAAAACTTCGCGGGCGGGATGCCATCCCCGGCAAAGTCTGCCTCTCCCTTTTCAAGCCTGAGCAACGCAGTCATGGGCTCAAGACCCACCTGGAAAGTAATCTGATCCAGCTTGGGCAAGCCCTTCATGAAGTAATCCGGGTTGCGCTTGAGCACCAACTGTTGCCCCAGTTTCCATTCAGCCAGCATGAAGGCGCCGCTACCCACCACTTTTTTACCAAAATCTTTACCGGCTTTTTCAACGGCTTCTTTGGGAACCACAGAGGCAAAGTTAATGGCCATCGCATGCAAGAAAGTCGCATCAGGTCGGGTCAGGGTGAATTTGACAGTGAACGGGTCGACCACGACGATGCCTTTAACGTCTTTGGCTTTGCCCTTTTTATAGGCTTCCATGCCACTGATACTGTCAAAAAATCCGGCGCCCGGACTTTCTGTCTTGGGATGGGTGGTGCGCTCAATGGAGTACTTGACGTCCTGAGATCCGATCTCACGTCCGTTGTGAAATTTCACGCCCTTGTGCAGTTTGAAGGTGTAGTGAAGGCCGTCAGGTGAGATGTCGTAGCTTTCCGCCAGGCTCGGTGTGAGCTCTGCCGTACCCGGTTTGTAATCCATCAAGCGGACAAACAGACTTTTGATAATCGACCAATTCACCCAGTCATAACCAATCGCAGGATCCAATGTGACGATGTCGTCTTTGTAAGTCACCACAATCGAGCCACCCTGCGGACTCTCTTGTGCGAATGTCGGTGAGGCGGCAATCGCAAGGGTTGCCAGAATGGCAGCGGTCAGGACACGAAGTTTCATGGTGATGCACTTTCTGAAAGGTTGAAGGAACGGGGACTCGATAAATTTAGCTAGCGCAACTGAATACGCGGATCAATCAATGGGGCCACAAGATCTGCCAGCAGGTTGCCCAATATGATCGCAACGGCTGCGACCAAGGTGACGCCCATGATGATGGGGATGTCGACTTGTTGAATGGCTTGCCAGGCGAGCTGGCCAATGCCAGGCCAACCAAACACCGACTCAACCACCACAGCGCCACTCATGAACAGACCGATATCCAGACCGATCATGGCGACCACAGGCAAAGCGGCGTTGCGAAGTGCATGGCGCAGCAGAACGCGGAGTTGCGACGCACCCTTTGCCCTTGCGGTGCGAATGTAGTCTTGTGTGAGTACATCAATCATCGAAGAACGCAGCATTCGTGCGTACCAGCCAGCACCCAACAAACCCAGCGTCATGGCAGGCAGTACCAGGTGCTTGATTTCCCCATACCCGCCCACCGGAAACCAGTCCAGCACCACAGAAAAGGTGTACAGCATGGCCAGACTGGCCACAAATTGCGGGGTGGAGACGCCAACAAATGACAGCATCATCACGACATCATCTGAGCGCCGCCCCTGGCGGGCTGCAGCAAAGATACCGATGATCAAGCCAATGACCAGCTCGCACCCAATGGCAGCCACCATCAGGAGAAGGGTCGCCGGTAATCGCGACGCGACAACCTCGCCCACTTCAGTTTTTTGAGCATAAGAACGACCCAAATCCCCCTGAATCAAATGGGTCACATAACGACCGTATTGCTCGTAAAACGGCAGATCCAGGCCCAGCTGTGTGCGAATGCTCGCGACCGTTTCTGCTGTGGCGCTACGCCCTGCAATTTGACGCGCAGGGTCCGCTGGCAGTATGTAAAGCAACGCAAAAGTAATCAAGGTCACGCCCAACAGCAGCAACGCAGCTTGTGACAGACGCCCCAACAGATACCGAATCATGAGCGCCGTGCTCCCATGGTGGGGTCGAGCATCAGCCGTAACGCATCTCCCAGGACGTTAAAACATACGGCCATCAACACGATCGCAGCGCCGGGAATAAATACCAGCCAAGGTGCCGTGGAAAAGTAGCTCTGGTTCTCAAAAATGATGTTGCCCCAGGACGGCGTTGGTGGCTGCACCCCGATACCCAGAAAAGACAATGTAGCTTCAAGCAACACCGTCGTCGCAATGCCCAATGTGCCGTACACAATGAGCGTGGGGACCAAATGCGGAACAATGTGACGAAACAAGACGCGCGTGGGAGTGGCACCCAAGCTGATGGTTGCCTCGACAAAATTACGCTCCGCCAATGCCACCGTCTGGGTGTACACAACACGTGCTATTTGGACCCAGTTGACCATGGCAATCACCATCGCCACGATCCACAGGCTGGGTGTAAAAATGGCAGACAACACAATGGCCAGCAACAAGGCCGGAAAGCACATCATCAGGTCTGTGAACCTCATCAATGCGACACCGACCCAGCCACGCAGAAAACCTCCAAAAACGCCAATCACTGTGCCAAAAGCCAAGGCGATGCCATTGGCCACGATCCCGATGATCAAGGACGTTTGAGCACCAAATATCACCCGGGAAAACAAATCCCGCCCAAGCAGATCGGTACCAAACCAGAACTTAGCGGAGGGCGGCAGGGGGGCACCTTCAAGCGTCAACCCATCAAAAAAGGTTTCCTCTGGCGGGTAAGGCGCCAACCAAGTCGCACCCACTGCGACAAGGACGAGCAGCAACACCATGACAGCTGCAAAGCGGGTTGATTTGTTGACCAATTTGTAAATATTTCGATGTTTTAGACCAAAGATGAACGGGCGCACATAGCTCACTGGAATGCAATAAACATGCCCAAAACTGACAACCGCCTACCACGCCGCCACAGCGCCGTCGGTACGCGGCTCGGTGCCACCACACAGCACACCTTGCGCATTTCGCCAGATGATTTGCCCGCGGCCAAAGGCAATACGGTTGTTGGACCACGTCACGTCATGACCTAACGCTGCCAGACTGTGATAAAGGTGCTCAGGCATAGAACGCTCAATATTGACGCGGTTTGCACCTTCCCACTCCCAGCGCGGTGCATCCAGGGACGCTTGAGGATTCAAACCAAAGTCCACGGTGTTCATGACCATTTGGACATGGCCTTGTGGCTGCATGAATCCGCCCATCACCCCAAAAGGTCCAACGGCTTGACCGTTCTTGGTTAAAAAGCCTGGGATGATCGTGTGATACGGGCGCTTGCCTGGGGCCAGACAATTGGGATGCTCAGGCTTCAATGAAAAGTTATTGCCGCGGTTGTGCAAGGCAATGCCGGTACCCGGTACCACCATGCCAGAACCAAATCCCATGTAGTTGCTTTGAATGAAAGACACCATGTTGCCGTCGTTGTCAGCTGTACTCAGGTAAACCGTGCCGCCGCGAGAAGGCTCTCCTGGCAATGGCAAGCTGGCGCGATCCCGCATCAGGGCGCGACGCTCTTTCGCGTAAGCCTCACTGAGTAAGTCAGCCACAGAAACCCGCATGTGTGCAGGCTCGGCAATGTGCGCAAAACCATCGGCAAATGCCAGTTTGATGGCTTCAATCTGTCGGTGATGCGTGAGCAGTGAATCTCGGTCTGTAAACTCAAAACCCTTGAGAATATTCAGCGCCAGCAGGGCGACCAAACCATGGCCGTTAGGTGGAATCTCCCACACGTCATAGCCCCGGTAGTTGACGCTGATGGGATCACACCAGTCCACTTTGTAATTGGCCAAATCATACTCACTGAGATAACCGCCAGCTGCTTGCACAAACGCGGCGATACGCTCGGCCAGCGCACCACGGTAAAAACTTTCTGCACGGCTGTCTGCGATGGATTGCAGCGTTTGCGCGTGGGCCAACGACTGCCAAATTTCTCCGGCCTGTGGAGCGCGCTCAGGCGCAAAGGTATCAAACCATGATTTGAAGTGCGCATCCTTGAACTGTTGCTTGAACAGTCTGAAAGCCTGCTGCCAGGCGAAAGCCACCGACGGCGAGACCGGAAAGCCATCCTGGGCGAGTTCAATCGCACCGGCCATGGAGGTGCTTAAAGGCAAGCGCCCAAAGCGTTCTGATAAAGCGGCCCAGGCAGCTGGCGTTCCCGGCACGGTGATGGGAAGCGGGCCGTATTTGGGTACCTCTGCATGGCCCAGGGACGTCATCTTTTCAAGCGTCAAACTCTGGGGCGCCTGGCCACTGGCGTTCAGGCCGTGCAACTTACCGTTGTGCCAGACCAAAGCAAAGGCATCACCACCGATACCGTTGGCGGTGGGCTCAACCACGGTCAGCGCAGCAGCCGTGGCAACAGCCGCATCAATGGCGTTACCCCCCGCTTGCAAGACCTGCAAACCCGCTTGTGCCGCCAAAGGTTGCGAAGTAGCGACCATGCCGCGCTTGGCATAGACCACGTTGCGGCGGGATGCGTAGGGGTAGTTCAATGCGTCAAATGAAAACATGTTTATGAGCCTATTTTTGCCGCGGATCGAGTGCATCACGCAAACCATCACCCAGCAAGTTAAAAGAAAGAACCAGCAAAAAAATCGACAAGCCTGGCCACACCGCCATCCAGGGCGCGTTGTCCATGTAATTCTTGGCGGTATTGAGCATGCTGCCCCAGCTTGGCAGCGGCGGCTGCTGGCCCAGGCCCAGAAACGACAAGCTCGCCTCAGCAATGATGGCTGCCGCAATGGAAAGGGTGGCTTGCACGATCAATGGCGGCATGACATTGGGCATGATGTGACGCAACGCAATGCGCCAATGCGGGTTGCCCACAGCGCGTGCTGCCTCTACATAGTCCTCAACCTTGATCTGCATTGCCTGCGCGCGGGTGAGCCTGATAAACACTGGCATGGCAGACACACCGATGGCAATCATGGCGTTGTTCAGACTGGGGCCAAGAAACGCAGACAGTGCAATCGCCAAAATCAGAAACGGAACCGCCAGCATGGCATCGGTAAAACGCGAGATGACAGCATCTGTCCAACCACCCACATAGGCGGCGATCAATCCGATGGGGATACCCAGAGCCATTGAAATACTGACAGAAACCAGTCCGGCCAAGATGGACGCACGCGCGCCCCAGATAACGCGTGACAACACATCGCGGCCTATCTCATCGGTGCCAAACCAGTACATTTCGCTAGGTGCTGAGCGCACAGCACTCCAACTGGTCTCTATCGGGTCGTAGGGTGAAAAAATTGGTGCAAATACTGCTATCACAATGAACAGCAGCACGAACACCAGGCCAACCATGGCACCTTTGCGGCGCCACAATCTGCGCCATGCGCGCCGCGCGGGGCTAGACTCTGTGACCGTGATGGCAGGCAAGTTCAAAGTTGTCATGGATTCAGCCTCGCAAACGCGGGTTCACAAGAAAGTAAGCCATATCGGCCAGCAAATTCAAAACGATATAAACGCTGGATGTAAACAACACCACTCCTTGCACCACCGAGTAGTCGCGATTGAAAACGGCATCAACGATCAGCTTGCCAAAGCCGGGGATGGAGAAAACTTGTTCGGTCAAAACCGCACCCGACAACAACGTTCCAAACTCCAGAGCACCCAGCGTGATGATGGGGGTCAGTGCATTGCGCAAGGCATGTTTGAGTACCACCGTGCGCTCGTTAAGGCCTTTGGCGCGTGCCGTGCGCACGTAGTCGGCGCTGAGCACCTGCAGCATGGCACTGCGGGTATGCCGCATCAGCACCGCAGCCAGGCCACCCCCCAGCACAAATGCCGGCATGATCATCGCCGCCAGGTTGGCAGACAGGTCTTCAAAAGGGCTGACATAGCCCGAGGCGGGTAACCAGCCTAGTGAAACCGAAAACAACAGGATCATCAAAATACCCAGCCAGAAGTTGGGTGTGGACAGGCCCCACAATGCCAGAATGTTGGCCAGATAGTCCCACACAGAGTCCTTTGCCACGGCCGAGACGATACCCGCTGGAATACCGATCAACAAAGATACCATCATGGCCATAGAAGCAAGCTGCAGTGTGACTGGCAGCTTTTCCTTGATCAGCCCCAATACCGGCTCCTGGATACGCAGCGACTCACCCAAATCCCCCTGCAACACACCACCTATCCAATAGGCGTAGCGCACCGGCAAGGGTTCATCAAGGTGCATTTTTTTCTGCAGATACGCAATCACTTGCGGATCTTGGTCTTCACCAGCCAGGATCAGCGCAGCATCTCCTGGCAGCAATTGCTGCAAGCCAAAAATGATCACGGTGACAAAAAAAACGGTCGGCACCAGCGCCGCGACACGTTTTAAAAAATAGGTGAGCATGGATCAATCCGGTGGGGCTGACAACTACATCTTCAAACCTTGCACGCGCACCAAACCATCAGGTATGGTTTTCATGCCGGTCAACTTCTTGTTGTATGCCCAAAGCCAATTGCGGTGGTACAGATAAATAATGGGCAGTTCCTTGGCAGCCTCGGCAGCCAGGGTGGCAAACACCTTGATTCGGCCAGAAGTATCCAGCGTGTTGCGCGAACGATTGAGTAAATCGTCCCAAAGTGGACGGCATTCACCGCTGTAGTTCAGCGGCTGCTTGCAACCGTAAAAGCTGAACAAATTTCCATCCGGATCAGCGCGCCCGCTCCACGCCAATACATACGCATCAAACTGACCCTTGTCTGCCATGTTGAGTGATGTGGCGAATTCGGTCGACTGAATCTTCACATCAAAACCAGCATCTTTGGCCATGGCCTGGACCACCTGGGCCACACGCTGGCCATCAGATGTAGTGGGCGTCATGAGTGTAAAGCTGGGGTTGGTGACGCCAGCCTCTTTCAGCAATGCCTTGGCGCGTGGAATATCTCGCTTGGGCATAGGTACGTTTTTGGCATAAAAGCTGTTGCTTGGGGAAACCCATTGGTTGCCGGGAGTCGCCTCGCCATCCATGGCCACCTTGACAATGCCGGCCCGATCCAGGGAGAGTTCAAAAGCCTCTCGAACACGAGCGTCACGCCCGAGTGGATTGGCCTGCGCCTGATCACTTTTATGGGTGTTGATGGTGATGCCCTGGTAACCCAGCTCTGTAATGCGCGACATGCTGAGCTTTTTGTCTGCCTTGATAGACGCTACATCAGACGGTGCAACACGCTCAATGAAATCGAGCTGGCCTGAGCGAAGGTTAGCCAATCTGACGGTTGAATCCACGATCGGAAGGTAGACCACCTTGTCAAAGTGAATCTCTGACTTGTTCCAGTAGTTCTGGAAACGTTCCAGGACAATGCGGTCCTGTGCCACCCGTTCAGTAAACCGAAACGGCCCAGAGCAAACCGGCTTGGTCCCAAAATTGGTTGGATTGGCTGTCGCCGCCTTGGGTGACACCATCATGCCAGCACGGTCGGCCAACACAGTGAGAAGTGGGGAAAAAGGTGCGCTCAAGTTGATTTTGACGGTGGACGGATCGAGCACCTCGACCGTCGTCACCGGAGACAACTCACCGCGGCGATTGGACCCTGGCATCGTCTTGTGTCGCTCGATATTGAACTTGACCGAAGCAGCGTCAAACTTCTCACCATCGTGAAAGGTCACACCACTGCGGAGCTTGAGTGTCAGCGACTTGTTGTCAGCAGACCATTGGTAAGACGTTG
>JAIFMR010000001.1 GCA_020048255.1 Rhodoferax sp.
TCAAAGACCAGTTGTCGGATGGACCCCACGTGGTGCAACTCTCAACCCAGCACAAAGCCTGGGTGTTTCAACTGCACCAACCGGACTGCCAGGCGGTCGTGGCCCAGCTATTGGCTCTGCCAGGTGTGACCAAGGCCGGTTTTGGCCTGGGCGACGATCGCAAGCGCATCTTGTCCAAACTGGGGGTCGATGTGGTGGGTATGCTGGACCTGAACAGCGTTTTTCATGCGCGCGGTTACCGCAAGGACATGGGTGTCAAAGGGGCGGTGGCCGTGCTGTTCAACCAGCGCTTCATCAAATCCAAGAAGGCAGCCACCTCCAATTGGGCGCAACCCGTGCTGAGCCAGGCCCAACTGGTGTATGCCGCCAACGACGCCTATGCCGCCCTGCGCGTGAGTCAGGCACTGCTAACGGGTTGAGATGCCCGGCATCACGCTGACGCTGACATCAAAGTCGGCTCTTTGTTGGGGCCGGGAGCGTGCTTGCGTGCCAGCAAGGTGTACATGGTGGGCACCACAAAAACCGTCAGCAGGGTACCCAGGCTCATACCACCCACAATCACCCAACCAATTTGATGGCGGCTCTCGGCCCCAGCCCCCGTTGCAATGGCCAGTGGCACGGCGCCCAGCACCATGGCGCCGGTGGTCATCATGATGGGGCGCAGGCGCTGTGAGGCAGATTGCTGAATGGCCGCCAAGGTGTCCATGCCCTGCTCTCGTAACTGGTTGGCAAATTCCACAATCAAAATACCGTGTTTGGTGATCAGCCCCACCAAGGTGATCAGGCCAATCTGGCTGAACACATTGAGCGTTCCCCCGGAAAATTTCAGCGCCAGCAAGGCCCCCGCCATCGACAAGGGCACACTGAACAAGATCACAAACGGGTCTACAAAACTCTCAAACTGGGCGGCCAGCACCAAAAAGATGAACAGCAGGGCCAACGCAAACACCAGCGACAGGGACTCAGACGATTTTTTGAATTCGCGGCTGATGCCGTTCAAGTCAGTGGCGTAGCCAGGCTTAAGCACCTTCTGCGCCGTGCTGTCCATGAAATTCAGCGCCTCACCGACCGAATAATCGGCTGTCAAATTGGCCGTGATGGTGGCCGAGCGGCGCTGGCCAAAGTGAATCAACTCGCGGGGTACCACGACTTCTTTGATCTTGACCAGCGCAGAGAGTGGAATCAGCTCAGCCCCCTTGCCACGCACAAAAATTTTTTCAATGTCGTCAGGCGTGTCGCGACCGCTTGGGTTGGTTTGCACAATCACGTCATATTGCTCTCCATCCCGCTTGTAACGCGTCACCTTGCGGCCGCCCAGCATGGTCTCGATGGCGCGGGCAATCAGGTCCACGCTGACTCCCATGTCGGCGGCACGCTCACGGTCCACTTCGAGTTTGATCTCGGGTTTATTCAGCCGCAAATCAGTGTCCACCTGGACGAAGCCGGGATTCTTCGCTAACTCATCCTGAAACGCGCGAACGGTTTGCGCCAAATTCTGGTAACTCTCGGAAGTGATAATGACAAACTCAATCGGCCGGCTGCTAAAACCCTGCCCCAGCGAAGGCGGAGTCACAGGAAAAGCCGTCACGCCCGACAAGCCCGAAACCCTAGGCGTCATGCCACGCGCCATCTCCAGCGTGGTGCGCTGGCGTTCTTCCCACGGCAAAGCGCGAAAAAAGATATTGCCTTGCGACACCGTCGGATTGCCAATGGTGGCAAACACACGATCGAACTCGGGGTAGTCTTCCGCGATGCGCTCGATGCTTTTGGCATAACGGTCGGTATAGGCCAGCGTTGCTCCATCCGGCGCGTTAATGCGCGCCAGCACCACGCCCCGGTCTTCCAGCGGCGAGAGTTCACGTTTCAAATCACCTAAAGCCCACCACGACACCAAACCGCTGCCCAGCATCACTAGCAGCACGAGGTAGCGCCGCTTGAGTGACCAAGCCAGCAACTTGCCGTACGTTTTGGTAATCCAGTTCAGCAAGGACTCCATGTGCGCGTCAAACCAAGTGGGTTTGGGGTTGTGGCGCAGCAGCAGCGACGACATCATGGGCGACAGCGTCAACGCCACCACACCCGACACCACCACAGCGCCCGCCAACGCCAATGCAAATTCGGTAAACAATCGCCCAGTGCGCCCAGGTGAAAACGCCAGCGGCGCATATACCGCCACCAGCGTCATGGTCATGGCCACAATCGCGAAGCCGACCTCGCGCGCGCCCCGGATGGCCGCCTGAAACGGCGGCAAACCTTCTTCAATGTGGCGGTAGATGTTCTCCAGCATCACGATCGCATCGTCCACCACCAGACCAATTGCCAGCACCAGCGCCAGCAGCGTTAGCGTGTTGATGCTGAAGCCCGCCAGCGCCATCATGGCAAAAGTGCCAATCAGTGACACCGGAATCGTCACCAGCGGAATCAGCGAGGCCCGCAGCGTTCGCAAAAACACAAAAATCACCAGCGCCACCAGCACAGCCGCTTCCAGAATGGTTTTGAACACCGCCTTGATCGACTGGTCAATGAACACCGAGTTGTCGTTGGCGATCTCGATTTGCACACCGGCTGGCAAATCACGGCGCAGTTTGTCCAGCAGGCCGCGCACACCGGCGGACAGCTCCAGCGGGTTGGCGGTGCTTTGCTTGACCACCCCCACGCCAACCCCGTCGCGCCCATTCAGGCGCACAAAAGAGCGCTCGTCCACCGCAGCCTCCTGCACCCGTGCCACATCCGCAATACGGATCGATAGGCCATTGACCGTGCGAATCACCACCTGCGCAAAATCCTGCGGGCGTTGCAGGTCGGTCGCAGCGGTGACGTTGAACTCACGCTGGGTGCTCTCTATGCGACCCGCTGGTACCTCCAGATTGGAGCGGCGCAGGGCATCTTCCACGTCTTGCACCGTGAGCTTGTAGGCAGCCAGCTTGTCGGGGTCGACCCAGATCCGCATGGAAAACTTGCGCTCACCGTAAATGTTCACCTCGGCGGCACCGGGTGCGGTTTGCAACACCGGCTTGACCAGGCTATTGGCCATCTCCGAGAGCTGCAGCGCATTGTGGGTGTCTGAGCTCAGTGCCAGAAAGATCACCGGAAACGATTCAGCCTCGACCTTGGCAATCACCGGTTCGTCAATACCCTGTGGCAAGCGCTGGCGCACCCGTGTCACCTTGTCACGCACATCGGCAGCGGCGGCATCGGCATCACGGCTGAGCACAAATTTGACCGAAATCTGGCTGCGCTCCTGGCGGCTAGACGAGGTGATCACGTCCACTCCTTCAATGCCCGAGAGCGAGTCTTCCAGCACCTTGGTGACCTGAGTTTCCATCACCTCACTCGATGCACCGGTGAACGACGTGGTGACCGAGACCACCGGCTCATCAATCTTGGGGTATTCGCGCACTGTCAGGCTCTGGAACGACACCGCACCAATCAAGACAGGGCGGCGTATCGAGGTTTCAGCCAGTTGCATCTGAGGCTCCTGGCTCTAAACGCCGCTGGCTGCGCTGGCAGCCATCGGGACTTGACTCGGGTCTTTGGAAACAGATATTTCTGCCGCTGGCGCACTGCCCGCAGATACAGGCGCAGAGGCTGCCGGCTTGCCCAAACCGGGTTTGCCCAGTTCGACGATGCGCAACGATGAGCCGTCTTTTTGCAGGCGCTGCTGGCCGGCCACCACCACGGTGTCACCCAGGCTCAAGCCGTCCACAATTTCCACCTTGCCTTGACGGCGCACGCCCAGTTTGACCTCTTGCCGCTGCGACACCAACTGGGCTTCTGCCGGCAACTTCATGCCCGCCTCTGGTTCGACTACTTTGACCACAAACTGCTTGTTGCCTTGCGGCACGATGGCCTCTTCCGGCACCACCAAGGCCGCGTCGTTGACCGAAAACACGGTGGTTACGCGGGCAAACATGCCCGAGCGCAAGGCTGCAACCGCAGGCGTGGCGGCAGGTGCAGGCTTTTTCCCGCCCGCATTGCCAGACTTGTCTGCGTCTTTATGAGAATTTTGTACCACGGCACGCACACCGATGGATCGACCATTGACATCGAGCAGCGGGTCAACCGCTTCCACCACGGCTTTAAAGCTGCGCCCTGGCAGAGCATCAAGGACCACTTCAACACTTTGTCCGGCGCGCACCTTGCTACCCAAACGCTCGGGCAAACGGTAGTCCACCAGCATCTGGCGGGTGTCTTCCAGTGCCACCAAATCAGTGCCATCCTTGACATAGTCTCCCACATTGACCAAGCGGATACCGGCAATACCGTCCAGTGGCGAGCGCACCGCCATGCGGGTCAGTCGTGCCTGGGCCAAGGCCAACTGCGCCTGAGCCACTTGCAATGCAGCCGCGCTGGTGTCGAGTGTTTGTTGTGACATAAAGTTGGCAGCCACCAACTCTTGCGTGCGCTTGAAATTGGCTTGCGCAATGGCAAGCTGCGCCTGCATTTGCTGCACCTCGGCTTGCTGCAGCAAGTCGTCAAACTGCACCAACAACTGCCCCTTGCGCACCGGGCCACCGTCTTTAAAGTTGAGTTGCGTGATGCGCCCCACCAACTCCGGGCGCAGCATGACACTTTGGCGCGCACGCAGGCTACCTACGGCCTGGGCATCGTCGCGCAAGCTGATGGTTTGCACCTTGGCCACTTCCACACCCGCCACCCGCACGGCACCCGGGCCGCTCGCAGCAGACTTGGGCGCACCCCCGCCCCCTTTGGCATCCATTTCTTGGGATGCCAAGGGCCGGGACTGAAACCACCAAGCAGCCCCACCCGCCACAGCCATACCCAGCACCGCGATGACGATATAAGAGTTTTTGCTAGCCATGCGTGATATTTCCATTGAGTTGGCCAAAGACCCCAGCCTCTGCGTCAGGGACTGGCTGAAAAAGAGAATCAAATATAACTGCCCAGGCTGAGCGCTGCCATAAACCGCAATGCCAGTACGGTCAGCGCTTTTGAAGCGCCATCCCCACACCCTGGTTGGCCAGTTCATCGGCCCGCTCGTTACCCGGGTCGCCGTTGTGCCCGCGCACCCAACGCCATTCAATTTGATGCTCGCCACCGTTGACCAGTGCGTCGAGTCGCTGCCACAAGTCGACATTTTTCACCGGGGCCTTGGCCGCCGTTTTCCAGCCCCGTGCTTTCCAGCCCGTCAGCCATTCGGTCATGCCCTTGAGCACATACTGGCTGTCCACGTGCAAGATCACCTTGCACGGGCGCTTCAGGGCGGACAACGCTTCAATCACCGCCATCATCTCCATGCGGTTGTTGGTGGTGCCCAACTCACCACCGCAAAGTTCTTTTTGGGCTTGCGCCGACTTCAACAGTGCGCCCCAGCCGCCCGGGCCCGGATTGCCCTTGCAGGCCCCATCGGTGTAAATTTCTATCAGATTCAAGCCAGCACCTTCTTCATTTGGTCTTTACATCAAATTGACCTGTAGCCCTTGTCCAGGCCGGATTGAGCAGGGTCATGCCATGCACCCGCTTGACCGCCACCAAAAAGTAAACAGCACCCAGTATCGGCCACCAGCGCGCACCCGCCGCATCCATCCAGGCAAATCGTTGTAGCCAGGTCGGGCTGGAAAATGCCGGACGATAACAACCAAACCGTCCGTCTTCAATGTCCAGATTCAGCAGCCGCAGCCAATCGCGCAAACGCAGGTAACCAATGAATTCGCCGGCCTCCGGCAAAAAGAGGCGCTCCATGCCCATGCGGCGATACCAATGAGCCCGGGTCTGGCGAAAGCCCCACAAGCTCAAAGGATTCAAACCGGAAATCACCACCCGCCCCTCCGGCACCAACACCCGTGCCACCTCACGCAATGCACCATGCGGATCAGCGGTGAGCTCCAGCGCGTGGGGCAGCACCACCAGGTCCAGACTGTTGGCAGGAAATGGCAGTGCAGAGAAGTCGGTCACCAAGGCCACGCGCTGGCCGATGGATGCAATTGCAGGTGCCGTCTGGGTGGCCAGCCAGCGGTGCGGCATGCGATTGGTTTCGAGCGCATCCAGCTCAGGCAGGCCCAATTGCAGGGCATGAAAACCAAAGACATCGGCCACCGCGGCAGCCATCTGCGCGCGCTCCCAAGCCAGCAGGTACTGCCCTGGCGCGGTAGCCAGCCACTGACGCATCTCTATAATTTCACCGGTCATGACCTTAATTCCACTACCTGCGTTTAACGATAACTACATCTGGATGCTGCACGACGGACAGCGTGCTCTGGTGGTGGACCCCGGCGACAGTGATGTCGTGATGGAGGCCTTGCAACGCTTGGGAGTCAAGCTCGAGGCGATTCTAGTCACGCACCACCACGGCGACCACACGGGTGGTGTCGATGCCCTCAGAAACGCCACCTCCGCCCGGGTGTTTGGGCCCTTGCGTGAGCACATGCCCGAACCCTTGACGCGCCTGAGTGACGGCGATCGGGTGGACCTGCTGGGCTGGCGGTTTCAGGTGCTAGAGGTACCTGGGCATACTGCCGGGCACATTGCGTATGTGGTGCAGCCACAAGGCGAGGCACCGCTGCTGTTTTGCGGCGACACCTTGTTCAGCGCCGGTTGTGGGCGCCTGTTTGAAGGAACCCCGGCGCAAATGTTGACATCACTCACCCGACTGGCCGCGCTACCTGATGACACCCGGGTGTGTTGTGCCCATGAGTACACCGCCAGTGGACTGGTTTTTGCCCACGCCGTCGAGCCCGACAACCCGGCGCTGATCAGCTACCAGGCACAGGTGAAAACCCTGCGTGAGCAGCAGTTGCCCACCCTGCCCTCCAGCATCGGCCTGGAGAAAACAATCAATCCCTTTTTACGCACACACTTGGCACCGGTCATTGACGCCGTGCGCCGCTTTGATGCCAACGCCTTGGGCGCCGTCAGCGTTTTTGCAGCGCTGCGAACATGGAAAAACCAGTTTTGAACATTTTGCTGAGACTTTGCGCGGTACTGCTGGGCCTGTGGCTGGCCGGTTGCGCCAGCCCGGTGACAGCACCCGGTGGTGACCCCGCGATCTACACCCTGTCTCGCAGCCCCACATCTGGCGCCACAGCAGACGCCAGCTTGCCGGGCCTGCGCTCACCGGTCTACCCCAGCGGTGGCTTGCGGCCGCTATCGACCATTGAACTCGGCACCCTGCCTGTCCATGCGCAAACCCCACCGGCAGACATTTGGGAGCGCATTCGCGTTGGATTTGCCATGCCTGACCTCCAGAGCGATCTGGTGCGCGACCGCGAGCAGTGGTACAGCAGCCGTCCAGATTACGTCCGGCGCATGACAGAACGCGGCAGCAAGTACCTTTTTTATATTGTGGAGGAGCTTGAGCGCCGCAACATGCCCTCCGAGCTGGCCTTGCTGCCGTTCATTGAGAGTGCCTTCAACCCCCAGGCGGTCTCCACCGCCAAGGCGGCGGGAATGTGGCAGTTCATGCCGGCCACCGGCAAACACTTTGAGCTCAAGCAAAACATGTTCCGTGATGACCGGCGTGACGTACTGGCCTCCACCCGCGCTGCGCTGGACTATTTGCAAAAACTCTACGGCATGTTTGGCGACTGGCACCTGGCGCTGGCGGCCTACAACTGGGGCGAAGGCAGCGTGATGCGCGCTATCGCCAAAAACAAAAAGCTGGGCCTGGGCACCAGTTACACCGACCTGAAGATGCCCATGGAGACACAGTTTTATGTGCCCAAGCTGCAGGCGGTTAAAAACATTGTCGCTGCGCCCGGCGCTTTCAACACGCAGTTGCCCTCGGTAGGCAACCACCCGTACTTTCAAAGTGTGGATATCCGGCGTGACATTGACGTGGTTTTGGCAGCCAAGTTGTCTGAGGTTCCTCTGGAAGATTTTCGGGCGCTCAATCCGTCGGCATCTAAACCCGTTCTGCTGGCCTCGGGCACACCGCAAATCTTGCTGCCTTGGGATAACGCGGCGGTGTTCCAAAGCAACCTGGAGGCCTACACCGGCGGGCGGCTTGCCAGCTGGACGGCCTGGATTGCACCCACCACGCTCAAACCAGCCGACGCGGCGCAACGTGTGGGCATGTCTGAAGCTGAGTTGCGGGATGTCAACCAGATTCCCGCGCGCATGCTTATCAAAGCCGGCTCGACCCTGCTGGTGCGTCGCGCAAACAGTCGACTGGATGCAGATGTCAGCAGCCGCGTAGCAGACAACGGCTGGTTGTCGCTGGCACCCGAAATCGTGTTGCGCAAAACGGTGGTCAAGGCAGGCAAGAAAGACACGGTGGTCTTGTTGGCCCAGCGTTACAGCGTCGGGGCCGCTCAGTTGGCCGATTGGAACAAAATGGCCGTGACAGGCAGTTTCAAGGCAGGCCAGAAGGTGGTGCTCTACCTGCCAGTGAAAGCCAAAACCCCGCGCGCAGCCAAAACACCCGTTGCAAGCGTGGCTGGCAAAAAAGCCACCATGGCCGCACCCAAGAAGATCGTTTTGACCAAAAAGTCAGCCCGGGTGGCGCGAAAGTGATTTAGCGCCGGTCGACCAGCGCATGGGCAATGGTGCCCAAGTCAACGTACTCGAGTTCGCTGCCCACCGGCACCCCACGTGCCAGCCGCGTGAGTTGCAAGCCCCGGTCTTTGAGACCTTCGCTGATGACGTGGGCTGTGGCTTCGCCCTCAGCGGTGAAATTGGTGGCCAAAATCACTTCTTGCACGCTGCCATCCAGCGCCCGATCAAACAGCTTTTTCAATCCGATGTCTTTGGGGCCAATGCCGTCGAGCGGGCTGAGTTTGCCCATCAGCACAAAGTAAAGGCCCTTGTAGGCGCCCGTGCGCTCGACCGCAGATTGATCTGCCGGGGTTTCCACCACGCACAGCTTGCTGGCGTCGCGCCGCACGTCCAGACAAGTGGCACACACCTCACTCTGGGTAAAGGTATGGCAGCGCTCGCAGTGCTGAATACTTTGGGTGGCCTCGTTGAGCGCCCGGGCCAGCCCCTGCGCCCCCGCACGGTTGTGCTGCAGCAGGTGAAACGCCATGCGCTGCGCCGACTTCACCCCCACGCCCGGCAAGCAGCGCAAGGACTGGATCAGCGCTTCAAGCGCATTGGTATCAGACATGGGCGATGAAATTCAATGGATTGGCACAGACATATCGGGCGTAGCGAGCGAGCGTCAGCCTAGGCGGACGGAGCGCAGCAACCGGAACGTACTTCCTGTACGTGAGGATTGCGAGCACCGCCCAACGACGGATCACGCTGGCTCGGTAGCCATTCTGAACGGTTGGGGACAGAGCTGGTGCGCTGCGCGTCACTGCGGTCTGTCCCACAATGTTTCAGAACGGGAATTTCATGCCGCCGGGGAGGCCCGGCATACCTGCAGTGATCTTGCCCATCTTTTCGCCAGAGGTTTCTTCGGCCTTGCGAACCGCCGCGTTGAAGGCTGCTGCCACCAGGTCTTCCAGCATGTCCTTGTCATCGGCCAGCAGGCTGGGGTCGATGGTGACACGGCGAACTTCATGTTTGCAGGTCATGGTGACCTTGACCAAACCAGCGCCAGACTCGCCGCTGACTTCAATGTTGCCCAACTCATCCTGAGCCTTTTTCATGTTGTCCTGCATGGCTTGCGCCTGCTTCATCAGGCCGGCGAGTTGTCCTTTGTTGAACATAGGGTTTCCTTGTTGAGGTT
>JAIFMR010000131.1 GCA_020048255.1 Rhodoferax sp.
GGTGTGGGGCAAATCAATGCAGCGGTGGGGCAACTGAGCCAAACCACACAGCAAAATGCGAACAGCTCAGAAAAGCTGGCCGCGACTTCTGAAGAGATGAGTGGTCAGGCTGAGCAATTGCAACAAACCATGCAGTTTTTCAAGGTTTGAGACGCATCAGACCACCAATTTTTGAAACCAAAAACACTATGAAAGTTGTAACACTCTACGAAGATGCCATATGGGCTAGAGGCCTAAAATGTTTAAGAGTTGTTAACGCAGGACCTGGCTTATGAACCCCATTACCGATGCTGAATTTGCCCAGTTTCAGCGCTTTATTTTTGAAGCGGCCGGCATTTCCATGGCGGACGCCAAAAAAGCCCTGGTGACCGGGCGTTTGGGCAAGCGCCTGGCGGCCCATGAGTTGGAGAGCTTTGGTGACTATTTCAAGCTGTTGAATTCGGGCCATCATCCCGACGAAGTGCAGATGGCGGTGGACTTGCTGACCACCAACGAGACCTATTTTTTCCGGGAAATCAAGCACTTTGAGTTTTTGCGCACCCAGGCGCTGGCGGCGCGCAGCCGGCCGCAGCCGTTTCGGGTGTGGAGCGCCGCGAGTTCCAGCGGTGAGGAAGCCTACAGCATGGCGATGGTGATGGCTGACTGCATGCAGACCACACCGTGGGAGATTGTGGGCACCGACATCAGCACCAAGGTGATCGATGGTGCCCGGCGCGCCCTGTATTCGCTGGAGCGCGGCCGCCATATTCCGCCTGACTATTTAAAGCGGTTTTGCCGAAAGGGCGCGGGCCAGTACGATGGCCACTTGCTGGTGGACAAGACCCTGCGCAGCAAGGTGAGTTTTCGTCAGGTTAATCTCAATGCCGCCCTGCCAGAGTTGGGTCAGTTTGACGTGGTATTTTTGCGCAACGTGATGATTTACTTTAATAACGAGACCAAGCGCCAAGTGGTGGCGCGGGTCATTGCCACCATCAAGCCCGGTGGCTATTTTTGTGTGGGCCACTCCGAGAGCCTCAACGACATCACCAACGCGGTGCAGATGGTAGCCCCGGCGATTTACAAAAAAGGAGCATAGGTTGGCGCGGTTGAAAGACCTGATGGACATATTTTTACAACCCGGAGAGCTTTTTGTGGCCGATGCAACTTTTCAGATACGCACGATTTTGGGATCGTGTGTGTCGATCACGTTGTGGTGCCCGCAGGCCCGGGTGGGGGGCATGTCGCATTTTTTGTTGCCAACGCGTGGCAACGCACCAGGTCCGGCCGAGTTGGATGGCCGCTATGGCGACGAAGCCTTGCAGATGATGATGAAAGACTTGCGTTCGGCCGGGGTCAACCCCAAGCTGTGTCAGGCCAAGATTTTTGGTGGGGGCAACATGTTTCCGAGCCAGACCCGCGCCAGTGACATCACGGTGGGGCAGCGCAACGGCGAGGCCGCGCGCAAGATGTTGCAGAACGAAGGCATCAATGTGGTGACCGAAAGCCTGTTTGGCATTGGGCACCGGCAGATTATTTTTAACGTCAGCAATGGCGATGTCTGGTCACGTCAGGTCAGACCGTCACAGCTGGAAATTGCGACAGAAAAAGCAGTACAAGGTTGTTCAACATGAGTCGAATCAAGGTGTTGGTGGTGGATGATTCCGCCGTGGTGCGTCAGGTGGTGACGGCCTTGCTGTCAGCTGACCCTGATATAGAAGTGATAGCAGCTGTGGCAGACCCCATCTTGGCGATCGCCCGAATGAAGGTGCAGTGGCCGGATGTGATCGTGCTCGACATTGAAATGCCGCGCATGGACGGCATCACCTTTTTAAAGAAAGTCATGGCCGAAAAGCCCACCTCGATGGCGGCGCTGGCGGCGGGGGCTGTGGCCATCATCGCCAAGCCCAAGGTGGGTTTGAAGCAGTTCCTGGAAGACGCCTCGGAAGACGTGGTGGGTGCAGTCAAGGCCGCGGCACATGCCAATGTGAAGATGCTACGCGCCACCGTGAAAAACACGGCCGATGTGATCATGCCGGCGGCCGACAAACACAGCGCCATGATTGTCACCACCGAGCGCGTGGTCGCTTTAGGGACCTCAACGGGTGGTACACAAGCGCTGGAAGTGGTGCTGACCAGCTTGCCCCGTGTGACGCCGGGCATTGTCATCGTGCAGCACATGCCCGAGAAATTTACCGCGGCCTTTGCCGAGCGACTCAATAGCTTATGCCAGATTGAGGTCAAGGAAGCACAAAACAACGACCGAGTCATCAACAGCCGCGCCCTGATTGCTCCGGGGGGCAAGCACATGTTGTTGCGCCGCACCGGTGCGCAGTATTACGTGGAGGTCATGGACGGCCCGCTGGTGAACCGGCATCGCCCTTCTGTAGACGTGTTGTTCAGGTCGGTGGCCAAATGCGCCGGTGCCAATGCGTTGGGGGTCATCATGACCGGCATGGGCGATGACGGCGCCGCCGGATTACTGGAAATGCGCCATGCCGGGGCCCGCACCGTGGGGCAGGACGAGGCCACCTGTGTGGTCTATGGCATGCCTAAAGAGGCTGTCAAACGCGGGGGCGTTGAGAAGACGGTGCCTTTGAGCGCCATTGGTCGCGAAATCATGCAGCAGCTCTCAGGCGTGATGGTGCGCTGAGCTGTTCCGAGTCAGGGAAAAAAAGCAAGTTGGAATCTATCGTTAACCGGAGAAGCTGAAATGACTATTGAGTGGAAAGACAGTTACAAAATTGGCGACCCGGCGATTGACACTGATCACCAGCACTTGTTTGAACTGGCCCGCAAGCTGGTGGTGGCCCAGGATCTGGAAACCGTCCGCGGGTTGGCAATGGATCTGTACAAACACACCCGCCTGCATTTTGAGCAAGAGGAAGGGGCCATGAGCCTGTGCAATTATCCCGGCTTGGCCGCCCATGTGGAAGCGCATAACCGGCTACTGGGGCGCTTGAACGCTCTCAGCGAGGAGATTGGCAAGGGTCAGCTCGACAAGGACGCACTGGACGCCCTGATGAACGACTGGGCCTTGAAGCACATTCCGTATGACGACGCGCGCTTTGAGGTGTATTTGCACCAGTCTTCCTGAAGCCCGCCCCAGCGGCTGGCTTGGGACTTATTGTTTTGCGCCGAGTGCCAGCGCCGCCAGCCGCGAGGCCTCCAGTGCGGCAGCATTCGGTGCCGCCTGAGTCGGCCAGCCCTGCAGATGCTGCTGGGTGATGTCGGCCAGCGCGGTGATCCAGGCCGGGTCGTCGTTGAGGCACTCAATGTAATGAAACTCTTTGCCCCCGGCATGTAAAAACGCCTCGCGCGCCTCCTGGTCGATTTCTTCCAGGGTTTCCAGGCAGTCGCTGGTGAAGGCCGGGCACACCACATCCACCCGCTTGACGCCCGACTGACCCATCTCGATGAGGGTCGGTTCGGTGTAGGGCTCGAGCCACTTGGCCCGTCCCAGACGCGACTGAAATGTCACCTTGTATTGCTCTTTGCTCAGGCCAAGCTGTTCTGCCAGCAGGCGGGCGGTTTTGAAACATTCGCAATGATACGGGTCACCCAGGTGCAGGGTGCGCTCGGGCACACCATGAAAACTCATCACCAGCACATCCGGGCGGCCATGGGCTTGCCAGTAACCTTGCACCCTGCCGGCCAGTGCAGCAATGTAGCGGGCGTCGTCGTGGTAATGGTTGATGAAGCGCAGCTCAGGAATCGTGCGCACCTTGCCGGCCCAGTGGTAGACCGCGTCCCACAGGCTGGCCGTGGTGGTGGCCGAATATTGCGGGTAGGCAGGCACGATCAGGATGCGTGTGCTGCCAGCGGCCTTGAGGGCGTCCAACTGCGAAGCAATCGAGGTGCTGCCATACCGCATGGCATAGCGCACCTGCACATCGTGTCCGCGCTGGGCCAGCCAGCCTTGCAGCATCTTGGCCTGCTTTTCGGTCCAGATTTTCAGCGGCGAGCCCTCAGCAGTCCAGATAGTGGCGTATTTGGCGCCCGATTTGGCAGGCCGTACCCGCAGAATGATGCCGTGCAAGATCAGCAGCCAGAGCAGCCGCGGGATTTCCACCACGCGCGGGTCGCCCAAAAACTCCGCCAGAAAGCGCCGCACATCGGAAGCGCCCGGGCTGTCCGGTGTGCCCAGATTGCAGTACAGCACCGCAGTACGCGGTGCCTGGCCGTGGGCAAAGGGAGGTTCTTTGGCGAAAGGGGAGCTAAGTAAGGTCATGTGGATGAGTCAATGTGAAAAAAGTACTGTTGGCTCAGCGTTGATTGAACCTTGCAGGCGCAGCTGATCGAAAAGCGCTCAGGGCATGCCATGCTGGTGCTTCATGGCATCGCGCAAAATGGCGTTGATTCGGGTCTGGTAGCCCTTGCCCGTTGACTTTAACCACAACAGCACATCCGAATCAATGCGGACAGTCGTGGCTTGTTTGGTGGGTTTGTAAAAGGGGTTACGGATGGCGTTCTTCCAAAACTCGTCCTCCAGCGGCGGAATGTCGCTGTAGTCCACTTGGTTGTCGGACATCTTTGCCAGCAGGCTCAATCTGGCACGTTGTTCATCAGTCAACGGTGGCAGATGCTGTAAATCGAGTTCTCGTTTAACGATTTTGGTCTTCATAACGTTTTCGCTCCTTGCGATCAGCCGCGCGGGCTGAAATGATGCGGATGATCTCGATGCCGTTGTCATCCTCGCCAACGGTGTGCGCTACCAACAGAACCAGGTAGCCGCCAGCCATTCCCAATGTTTGCCAGCGTTGTTCACGTCCTTCAATTCGATCTTGCGTCATCAGGGCAAATGGGTCCGCGAAAGCAGTCATCGCGTCTTCGAAAGAGACACCGTGCTTTGCCAGGTTGCTGGCGGCCTTGGTGCTGTCCCATTCGAATCGAATTTTCATCGCTGGATGTTAGTACATTTTTGTATTTTTTGGTCATGCCCATTCTAATGACCTGCACTGAGGCCGACAGGTATTTCAGGGCATCACATGTTGACCTCAGCGCCCAGGCGGCTGCAGGGTGAGGGTGCTGCGGGTGTTGACGACGACATCGTTTTCGGCGAGGTACTGCTGCATGTAGCCACCCACGGCGTAGGCGGCGGCCTGGTCGCTGTAATGCCGGTCAAACGGCACACCGCTCTGACCCACCGGGTTGATGCCTCGGGACTGTTGCGGATCGGCAAAATCAATGATGCGCCGGGTCGACGGGCCGTAGCTCACCTCCCAGGGCGCGGGGCCAATGGCCGTGGCCAGGTTGTTGGGTACTTCGCGTGCGCCTGGTACAGCAAACGGCCCCACATTGAACAGCCAGTCAAACGGTTTTTGCGATGCCATGGGGTGGGCGTGCGTCAGCGTGTGGGCCACGCCCCAGCCCCAGTCGTTGGGGCTTTTGCCCAGCGTGTTTTGCAGGTGGGTGATGGTGGCGCGCCAGGCGATACGGGCAATGTCCTTGCGGGTTTCTTCCTTGTCGGTCCTGGCGTTGTCCCACCACGGTGAGGTTTCATCTGCCGCCAACCGGGGCAGAGCCAGGTCCAGCGCGCGCGTGCCCAGCAGGTTTTTGAACTGCGCTGTGCCCAACTCATCGGCCAGCGCGGCTTTGGCCAGTTCGTACAAAAACTGGGTGAACACCGTGGGCGGAATGTTCAGGGTGGTGTATTGCCCGTCCCACAGGGTCAGGCTGTCAAACACCGAGCGCTCCAGCGGGTCACGCACCACATCGCTGAGCACCGGCAGCATCGGCTCGAGCACACGCCAAAAATACCCCGTCTGTGTGCTGAGCTGCAATGACTGGCTGTTCAAAGGGTTCCACTGCAAGCTGTCATTGCCCAGGCGGTCCTCTAAGGATTGAGCACGGTCGGGTGGGTTGTAGTAGCCGGCAATGGGGATGCCGCTGGTGGACTTGGGTTGGTGGTTGGCCGACAAGATATAGCCGCGCGGCGGGTTTTCTTCTTGCGGGTTGTCGCTGAAGCGGTAGAAGCCCAGTTTGTCGGCCTCGGTGCTTTCACCGTCCAGAATAAAGCTGGAGTTGACGCCGGCTGGGCGAAT
>JAIFMR010000084.1 GCA_020048255.1 Rhodoferax sp.
GTGCCTGCAAAACGCGGCGCAGACCGGGGTATTCGCGCAGCATCAGCGTGTCCACCCGCGCATCCTCAAAACACTCGATGGCCAGGCGCTGCGCCGGGCTGTAGTTGTCGGCAAAGATCGGTGTGCTCCAGCGCCGATGGGCTGCCATGTGCGCCAGCGCGACACGGTAGCGGTCCAGCCCTTTGATGCCATTACGTTCGTCATACACATCGGGCAGGCGCATGCCGTGCGCGTCAAAGTACGGCATGGGCTGGCGCTGCGCATCAAATGTGGTGGAGTAGGGCACCAGCACATCGCCGTCTTGCCACAGCGCTTTCAGGTACAAATCGAGCGCACGGGTGTGGTCCATCAGCAGTGTGCCGTGGCGCTCGCGCTGCAGCACGGCGCGGCTGTCAGCCGAACTCAGGCTGAAAAACTCGCGCTGCTGATCGGGGTGGTGACCGTAGTTGCGGATGCCGTAATTGAGCCAGTTGCTCACACCCTGCAGGCTCAGCACGTTCAGCAGCAGCGGTGCTTTCTCGAAAAATATGGCCAGGCTCGGACTAGGGTAGGTTTTGTGGATACCGTGAATGGAGCCGCTGGTGCGCTCCATCAGCAACAAGCACATGTCCATGTAGTGCTGCAACTGTGACTGGGTGGGCAGCCGCCGCGCGACCGCCGACAGGGTCTGTAGAAACGGCGCAATCGCTGCGCTGTTAGGCGACTTGTTGATCAGTCGCACCGTGGTCATCACGGAACTCAGGGCATCTTCACCCACGGTTTGGGCTATGGGTGGCCATTCCTGCAAGAAGATCAGCGCCGACTCCACGCCTCGGCCCATCTTGCCCAGAAAGCGGGCCTGGGCCAGGTAATCGTCCAGACCTTCATCACTCAGCTTGGCATGCGCCTCAGCCATACAGGCTTCAAACACATCGTCGATCTGGGCAAAACTGCAGTCGAGTTGTTTGCGCCAGGCCTGTAAGCGCTCGGTGTTCAGGCCGGTGGGGCTCATGGTGTCAACCACGGCGTTCATGGCGGTTAACCAAAAACGGCGTCAACAGCGTGGTCGAGCGTGGCGCGAATGTCGGCGTCGTCGGTGATCGGACGCACCAGCGCCATGCGGCAGGCGTCCAGCGGGTTCACTTCGGCCCGGATCAGCGTGGCGGCGTACACCAGCAGGCGGGTCGAAATACCTTCATCCAAACCGTGGCCCTTGAGGGCGCGCGCCGTGGCACCAATCTTGACCAGCCGTACCGCATCAGCCATGTTGACACCGGTCTCGGTGGCGATGATGCTGGCTTCCAAATCTGCAGAGGGGTAGTCAAAATCAAAGCCGACAAAGCGCTGTTTGGTGCTTTGTTTCAGGTCTTTCATCAGGCTCTGGTAGCCGGGGTTGTAGGAGATGACCAGCTGAAAGTCCGGGTGTGCCTGGATCAGTTCGCCTTTTTTGTCCAGCGGCAACTGGCGGCGGTGGTCGGTCAGCGGGTGGATCACCACGGTGGTGTCTTGCCGGGCTTCAACTATTTCGTCCAGGTAACAGATGGCGCCAATGCGTGCGGCGGTGGCCAGCGGGCCGTCGAGCCAACGGGTACCGTTGGCTTCCAGCAGGTAGCGGCCCACCAAATCCGAGGCGGTCATGTCCTCGTTACAAGCCACGGTGATGAGGGGTTTGCCAAGTTTAAAAGCCATGTACTCCACAAAGCGTGACTTGCCGCAGCCCGTGGGGCCTTTGACCATGACCGGCAGGCGGGCCTTGTAAGCGGCCTCGTACAGCGCCACTTCGTTGCTCTGCTGCTGGTAGAACGGTTCTTGGGTAATGGTGTATTGCTGTGCTAGGTTGGTCATGGTGGTGTCTTGTTAAGTCATTGTGGAAGACAGGGTACGGATATGGTCGTTCATTGAGCTTATCTGGTGTCAGCTGGAATGCGTATTGTGGGCTCCACTCTCATTGCTCTTGGTGGATATCAACTGCAGAGGATATTGCTGGTGTTAACCGCAGCGCGCATTGGGTATCCGACTCCGCGAATGTCCCCCGGTTCGGGCGGAGCCCGAACCTCCTCCTTGATTTCGCTGCGTCAGATACCCAACGCACGCTGCTTGACAGTGTTGATTTGTATCCCAGAACCTAACCCCAAGATGTCTCGGGCATGTTGTGATGGGTTGTCCTGCAGAGCGAAATCAAGGAGGAGAAAGTGGCCACAGGCCACTTTCGGGGGACATTCGCGGCGCAGGGCAACCCGTCGCAACGTGCCAACCATACAGGCTGCCATTGGCAACCCAGTCGATGCAAGCCAAAAAAGCAGCGCGGGGTAGCCTGTCGCAACAAACTACCCCGCAGTTGCATTTTCAGTAATGCTCCGAGATGTCGCTTGACGCGCTGTGCTTACTTATGCACACCCAACTTTTCGCGCCAGCCTGGGAACAACTTGTCAGCGTCACCTGGGAACGACTCGAAGGCGCGGGCAAACTCTTTGTGCTCTTTGGCAAACTCGATCGGGTCTGCACCTGATTTCCAGCACTCATACGACTGACGCAGAGAAATCGCGCCTGCTGCCGGCGAGTCAATGTGACCGTAAGAGCCACCACCCGAGGTGTTGATCACGTTGCCGTGACCCAGGTTCTGGAAGAAGCCTGGCAGACGCAGCGCGTTCATGCCGCCGGAGATGATCGGTGTCGTGGGCTTCATGCCGTACCATTTCTGGAAGTAGACCGGGCCTTGGCACTCGTCACGCTCAATCATGTAAGCGATCTGGCGGTCGTCGTGCTCGCCTTCCATCTTGCCGTAGCCCATGGTGCCGACGTGGATACCGGAAGCTCCTTGCAGACGGGAGATCTTGGCCAGCACAAACGCGGTGTAGCCGCGCTTGGCGCTAGGCGACGTGATCATGCCGTGGCCGGCGCGGTGGTAGTGCAGATACTGGTTAGGGTACTGACGACGTGCGGTGGTGATCATGCCCGGGCCGCCAACAAAACCGTCGACCAAGAAAGCCACCTTGTCGGCATCCGGGCCGAAGGATTCCAGAATGAAGTCGGCGCGAGCACACATTTCATAGTGGTCGTCGGCCGTGATGTTGGCCGAGAACAGCTTGGCTTGACCGGTTTCGTCCTGGGCGCGTTTCATAGCGTCATAGACCAACGGGTACACCTTCTTGGCCGGGCAAAACACCTGGTTGCCTTGGGGCTCGTCGTTCTTGATGAAGTCACCACCCAACCAGAACTGATAAGCAGCGGCAGCAAACGGCTCAGGGCGCAGACCCAGCTTGGGCTTGATGATGGTGCCGGAAATGTAGCCACCGTCTTTGACCGGACGACCCAGCATGCGCCACATGTCGGTGATGTCTTTGGATGGGCCGTCAAACAGCTGGATGGCACGCTCTGGAAAATAGATGTCGTGAATCTTGCCGTGCTCAATGTCGCCCATGCCTTGGTTGTTACCAATGATCAGCGTCAGGACCGAAACCATCATCATGCGGCCATCGGTCAAGTTGCGGTCAAACAGGTCCATCGGGTACGCAATGCGCATGTCTTCGGTGGCTTCGTCGATGTAGTACACCAGCGCGTCAAGTCCGCGGGTGAAATCGTCGGTGGTGGAAACTTCAACGTTGGTGCCGGTGGATGACTCGGCTGCGAAGTGTGCGGCGCATGCCAAGTAGGTGCCAAAACCGGGTTTTGGCTTCATCTTGTAAGCGACGAGAATGTGTTTGCCACCGGCGATAAGGTCTTCTTCCTTGAGGCTCAGGTCAGCGTAGCGATTCGATTGATCCATGGGTTAATCTCCTGTTGGTGCTTCGGGTTGGTGATGGGCTGAACTATAGACACGCTTATTCATCATGAAAATTCAAATAAATTAACAATCAAATTAGTTTTAACTGATGGGTTGGCGTTCTTGGCAGTTTGTTGCACAGCCGCAAAGTCACGGACAATATCTGCTCTGTCCATGCGGATCCACCAGTGCGTTAAAGGAGTTGTTTCATGCCTATCGTTGTGTTCAACCAAAAGGGGGGGGTTGGCAAGTCCACCATCACCTGCAACCTGGCAGCCATCAGCGCCAGCCAGGGTTTGCGCACGTTGGTGATTGACCTGGACCCGCAAGGCAACTCCACCAGTTATCTTCTGGGCGGCACGGGAAGTGACGATCAGCCCACTGTGGCCGGCTTTTTTGAGCACTCTTTGAGCTATAGTTTTCGAAGCGTTGAGCCCACTGAATTCGTAATCCAGACGCCTTTTGAGAACCTGGACTTGATGCCGTCCAGCCCGACGCTCCACGAACTGCAGGTCAAGCTGGAATCGCGCCAGAAGATCTACAAGCTGCGTGAAGCCCTGGTGCAGTTGGGCGAAACCTATGACCGGATTTACATTGACACGCCACCGGCACTGAACTTCTTTACCCGTGCGGCATTGATCGGTGCCACTGGCTGTTTGATTCCGTTTGACTGTGACAGTTTTTCACGCCAGGCGCTGTATTCGCTGCTCGACAACGTGCAGGAAATCCGGGCCGACCACAACCCAGACTTGCAAATTGATGGCATTGTGGTCAACCAGTTTCAGTCCCGCGCCAACTTGCCACAACGCATGGTGGCCGAGTTGATTGCCGAAGGCTTGCCGGTGCTGCAACCATATTTGCCCTCGTCCGTCAAAATTCGGGAGTCTCATGAGCAGTCTTTGCCCATGATTCACCTTGACCCCAGCCACAAGATCACGCTGGCGCTGATCGAGCTGCACGACGGTTTGCGGGCGACTTAGCCCGGGTTCAGACCCGGCGTGCCCAGGGACCGAGGGTGAGGCGTTCCATGACGCTCAGTTCGCGGGCAAATTGGGCGGACTTCAGCAGCGAGTTTTCGATGAAACCCAAACGTACGGCGCGGGCGTAGTTGACTTGGGCCAAATCAAAAGGCAGGCTGAGGATCCGGGCGGCAGTATGGCCGAGGGTGTTGGTGATGGACATCGTGAGTCCTCCTGGGTGTTGCAGGTCCAAGCTGGGGTGGTGCTTGCCTGGCGTTGACGGGTAGCAGGGTTGTCGTAGGGGTGGATGTGTAACGCCTGCGGCGGTGGGTGGTTAATCGGCGCTGGCGGCCAACTCGTGCCGCGTCGCCGCAGCGTACAAATCCTGGGCGTGGCGCGGGTCAGCACGGTAAAGCGTGTCGGCATAGGCGCGCAGCTTGTCGGCTTGCTGGCGCGCGGTCTTGACAGGGCAGGGCGGCTGGCCTTGTGTCAGGGTTTTCCAAAGCGCCCACATCAGGCGGCGTGTGGCCTGGACTAGCTCGCCCAAGGCGATGGAAACGTTTTGAGCTTCTTGGGTCAATGTGGCGGAGTGCACTGCAGTGTGAGTCATGATCAGATCCTTCAAAAGAAGTAATGTTGCAGTGCAGTATAGGGTAAACCCTAATAAATAGACGATTTGTCAGGGTTTTGTAAAAACTGTGGCTGTGTAACGACAGGCGTTTTAGCTCCAGGTGTCCATCAAGGCCCCGCCTTGTTCGATCAAAAAGCTCTTGAACGCTTTGGCGGCAGGGGAGAGTTTTTTGCCGCTCAGGTGGGTGACATACCAGTGGTTGATCTGCGGCAGTCCTTGTACATCCAGCAGGGCAATGTGACCGCTGGCCAGTTCATGGCGAATCGTGCGCATGGACAAAAAACTCAAGCCCATACCCGCCATCACCGCTTGTTTGATGGTTTCATTGCTGGGCATTTCCATCTCGACCTTGAGCAGGGTGTGTTGGTCTTCGAACAGGCGTTGCATGGCCGCACGCGTACCCGAGCCCTCTTCACGCACCACAAACTTGTAGTCGGCCAGCGCTTCAAAGGCCAGATTTTTACGTCGCGCCAGCGGGTGGTCGGGCGGCGCCACCATGACCAAGGGGTTGGTTGCAAACGGTGTGGCCTCGCAATCCAGGTGGCTGGGTGCGCGGCCCATGACCACCAGGTCGGCATCAAAGCGTTCCAGCAAGCCCAGCACGTTTTCGCGGTTGTCAATCTTGAGCTGCACGTTGATGCCGGTATGTAACTTGCCAAAACGCACCAGCAACATCGGGATGAAGTATTTAGAGGTGCTGACCACGGCCAGATCGATGCGGCCTTTTTTGAGGCCGACATGCTCGGCCATCAGAGCCTCCAGGTCCTTGAACTGCCCCATGGCGTTGGTGGCATACTTTAAAAAAGCTTCGCCAGCTGCAGTAATCTGGATATTGCGGCCTTTGGGCTCCACCAGTGCCAGCCCGAAAGCATCTTCAAGCTGGCGAATTTGCATGGACACTGCGGGCTGCGTCACAAACAGGCGTTCTGCTGCTTTGGACACCGAACCCTGGCGGGCGACTTCCATAAAGGTTTGAACTTGCTTGAAGGTATAGGGGCGCATCAGGTCTCCTGTGGCTTTGTTCATCAGACTTAACTGATGATTTTTGAATAAAACGTGATTAGAGTTTATGAGTCAAGCCGATTAAAGTAAATCCATGTCGCGAATAAGGCGACTCCATTGACTTGAAAAGGACACACTTCCATGCGTACTGGTGCACTCAACGCCCTGATTTTTGATGTCGACGGCACCTTGGCCGACACCGAAAGCGTGCACCTGTTGGCATTTAACCAGGCCTTCAAGGAAATGGGGATGGATTGGGTCTGGACGCTGGAGATGTACCTGGAACTGCTCGATATCTCCGGTGGCAAAGAGCGCATCCTGCACTACTGGAAGCAGGTCAACCCGGACATCAAGTCGATTGATGCGCAGGCATTGCAAGATCGCATTGGCCGTATCCACGAACTCAAAACAGCCGCCTATGAAAGTGCGGTCAACAGTGGCGCCGTGTCCCTGCGCCCAGGAGTTCTCAAGTTGATGGACGAAGCCCTCAAGGCCGGCCTGCAACTCGCCATTGCCACGACCACGTCACCGGTGAATATTGCCGCGCTGATGCGTCATGCGGTGGGTGAAGACTGGCGCATGAATTTCACCGCCATTGGCGATGCCTCCACCGCACCGATCAAAAAGCCGCACCCGCAGGTGTATTTGCAAATGATTGACGCCCTGGCCTTGCCGGCTGGGCAGTGTCTGGCGTTTGAAGACTCCAACAACGGTTTACGCGCCGCAACCGCTGCCGGATTGGCCACCATCATCACCCCCAATCCTTTCACTGCGCACCACGACTTCACCGGGGCGCTCAAAGTTGTGCCTGATTTGAGCCAGGTCACGTTGCCTCTTTTGCGTCAGTGGCATGCTACGGGCCGTGCCTGAGCCGCACAACGCACCTCCATTTTTAAAACTCCAGCAGAAAGCACCTCTATGACAACCCCCACCCTGCGTTTGGCACCCTCCATTTTGTCGGCTGATTTTGCCCGCCTGGGCGAAGAAGTGCGCGCCATTGAAGCGGCCGGTTGCGACCTGGTGCACTTTGATGTGATGGACAACCACTATGTGCCCAATCTGACCATTGGCCCTCTGGTGTGCGAGGCGATTCGCCCGCATGTGAGCATCCCGATCGACGTGCATTTGATGGTCGAGCCTGTGGATGCCATCATTCCGCTGTTTGCCAAGGCTGGCGCCAACATCATCACCTTTCACCCCGAAGCCTCCAAACATGTGGACCGCAGCCTGTCGATGATTCGTGAACTCGGCTGCAAGGCCGGCCTGGTGCTCAACCCCGCCACACCCATTGACGTGCTGGACCACGTCATGGACAAACTCGACATGATTTTGCTGATGAGCGTTAACCCCGGTTTTGGCGGCCAAAAGTTCATTCCCAGCACCTTGGCCAAACTGCGCCTGGTGCGCGCCAAGATCGACGCCCATGTGGCGGCGGGCGGTCAACCCATCTGGCTGGAAGTCGATGGCGGTGTCAAGACCGACAACATTCGTGAAATCGTGGCGGCAGGTGCCGACACCTGCGTCGCTGGCAGCGCCGTGTTTAGCGCCAAAGATGCCGACGGTGGCTACCGCACCGTGATGCAGGCACTGCGCAGCGCCGCCCACCCCGCCTGAACCCCTTACCCCATAAACCAGGAGACATTCATGTCCATGACCCTTCGTTCCAACCGATCCACGCTGACGCAGTTTCTGATTGAAGAGCGTCGTCGTTTTCCCAGTGCCAGCGGCGATTTCAATGCCCTGATTCTGGATGTGGCGCTGGCCTGCAAGGGCATTGCCAAGGCCGTGGCCTATGGTGAGCTCGCGGGTGTCATGGGCAACCATGCCGCCGACGAAGGTGGCTCGGTCAACGTGCAGGGCGAAACCCAGAAAAAGCTCGACGTGTTGTCCAACGATGTATTCATGCAGCGCACCGAGTGGTCTGGCAACCTGGCGGGCATGGCGTCTGAAGAGATGGACGCGCCCTACCAGATTCCCAAGCAGTACCCGCGCGGCAATTACCTGATCGTGTTTGACCCGCTGGATGGCTCCAGCAACATTGATGTGAACGTGTCGGTGGGCAGCATTTTCAGCATTCTGCGTGCGCCGCAAGAGGTGATTGACTCGGGCCGTGACGTGGTCGACGCTGACTTTTTCCAGCCCGGTACGCAGCAGATGGCTGCCGGTTACGCCCTTTACGGCCCCACCACCATGATGGTGCTGACCGTGGGTGATGGTGTCAATGGCTTCACGCTCGACCCCAACTTGGGCGAGTTCATGCTGACGCACCGCAACATGCAGATTCCGGTAGACACGCAAGAATTTGCCATCAACGCCTCTAACGCGCGCTTCTGGGAAGCCCCGGTCAAGCGTTATGTGGACGAATGCCTGGCTGGTAAAACCGGCGCGCGCGGCAAAGACTTCAACATGCGCTGGATTGCCTCCATGGTGGCTGAAGCACACCGCATTTTGATGCGTGGCGGGGTCTTCATGTACCCGCGCGATACCAAAGACCCGTCCAAGCCAGGTCGCCTGCGCCTGTTGTACGAAGCCAATCCGGTCGGTATGATCATGGAGCAGGCCGGTGGCCGCGCTTCCACCGGTGAGATGCCCATGATGGAAGTGCAGCCCACCAGTCTGCACCAGCGCATTGGTTTTGTGTTTGGCTCCAAAAACGAAGTTGAGCGTATTGAGCGTTACCACCGCGAGCCGGTCAAAGTCGAGCTGACCAACCCGCTGTTTGCTGAGCGCAGCTTGTTTCGCGATTAAGCCGCCATCCACCTTGAGTTGCTGCCAAACACTGCGAAATAAATAGCAGATAGCGCAGACGCATCAAGGGCTAGCACGCTATTTCTTATAAATTTTTAACTTTCAGGAGACACACACCATGTCCATTCGCCACCCCATCATTGCCATCACGGGTTCCAGCGGCGCGGGTACCACGTCAGTGACCCGCACTTTTGAGAACATTTTTCGCCGTGAAAGCATCAAGGCTGCCGTGATTGAAGGCGACAGCTTTCACCGTTTTGATCGCAAGGCCATGAAGGCCGCTGCTGCAGAAGCAGAAGCCGCTGGCGACAAAAACTTCAGCCACTTTGGCCCGGCGAATAACCTGTTTCCTGAACTGGCTGAACTCTTTCGCTCCTATGGTGAAACCGGCACCGGCAAGCGCCGCAAGTACCTGCATGACAGCGAGGAAGCGGCCCCTTACAAGCAAGACCCCGGCACCTTCACGCCTTGGGAAGACGTGCCTGCCGACACCGATTTGCTGTTTTACGAAGGTCTGCACGGCGGTGTGGTCACTCCCGAAGTCAACATTGCCCAACACACCGACTTGCTGATTGGCGTGGTGCCGGTCATCAATCTGGAGTGGATTCAAAAGCTCTACCGCGACAAGAAGCAACGCGGCTACAGCACAGAAGCGGTGACCGACACAATTTTGCGTCGCATGCCCGATTATGTGAACTACATCTGCCCGCAGTTCATGCACACGCATGTGAACTTCCAGCGCGTGCCCATGGTGGACACCAGCAACCCGTTCATTGCGCGCGACATCCCCAGCGCCGACGAAAGCATGGTCGTGATCCGTTTCAGCAATCCCAAGGGCATTGACTTCCAGTACCTGCGCAGCATGATTGATGGCAGTTTCATGAGCCGTGCCAACACCATCGTGGTGCCCGGCGGCAAGATGGAGTTGGCCATGCAAATGATCTTCACCCCCTTCGTCTGGCGCATGATGGAACGGCAGAAGAAGGCCTCCTGAAACATTGCGGGAAAGACCAACTTACATGAGCGAAGCGAATGAAGTTGCTCTGTCCCCAACTGATCAGAGATGCGGGAAAGACCAACTTACTCCAGCCAAGCGAAAGCAGTTGCTCTGTACCCAACTGATTAAGATGCGGGTCGGCCTTCCCCGGTCCCATCCGATTAACCTCAAAAAATAATTGATCATGACAACACCTACCCCCGAATTTGCCCGTCAGATGGCCAACGCCATCCGCATGCTGGCCGTTGATGCCGTCGAAAAAGCCAAGTCCGGCCACCCCGGTGCCCCCATGGGCATGGCCGACATTGCTGAAGTGCTGTGGAACCGCCACCTTAAGCACAACCCCACCAACCCGCATTGGGCAGATCGTGACCGTTTTGTACTCTCCAACGGCCACGGCTCGATGCTGATTTACGCGCTGTTGCACCTCACCGGCTACGACCTGCCGATGAGCGAGCTGCAAAACTTCCGCCAGCTGCACAGCAAGACCGCAGGTCACCCTGAAGTAGGCGTGACCCCAGGGGTTGAGACCACCACGGGCCCGTTGGGCCAGGGCATCACCAATGCGGTGGGCATGGCACTGGCCGAGAAACTGCTGGCCGCCGAGTTCAACAAGGGTGACCACGCCATCGTCGACCACTTCACCTATGTGTTCATGGGCGACGGCTGCCTGATGGAAGGCATCAGCCACGAAGCCTGTTCACTGGCTGGCACGCTGCGCCTGTCCAAACTGGTGGCGTTTTATGACGACAACGGCATCTCGATTGATGGCCACGTTGAAGGCTGGTTTACCGACGACACGCCCAAGCGTTTTGAAGCCTATGGCTGGAACGTGATCCCCGCGGTGGACGGCCACAACCCGGCCGCTCTGGACGCCGCAGTCAAAGCCGCCAAGGCGCAAGGTATTCTGGCCAATGGCAAGCCGACTCTGATCTGCTGCAAGACCGTCATCGGCATGGGTTCTCCGAACAAGGCAGGCACCCACGACGTGCATGGCGCGGCATTGGGCACAGCCGAAGTCGCCGCCACCCGCGAAGCCCTGGGCTGGACTGCGGCTCCGTTTGAAATTCCCAACGACATCGCCATTGCCTGGAATGCGGTCACGCGCGGCGTCGCTGCTGAACATGCGTGGGATGCTCGTTTTGCCGCATACCGTGCCGCTTTCCCGGCTGAGGCCGCCGAGTTCGTGCGCCGCATGGCGGGTGACTTGCCAGCGGCATTTGCTGACAAACTGCCGGGCCTGCTCGAAGGCATTGCCGCCAACGCCACAGCGTTTGCCACCCGCAAATCCAGCCAGAACGCGCTGGACGCCATTGCCCCGCTGTTGCCTGAATTCTTTGGCGGCAGCGCCGACCTGACCGGCTCGAACCTGACCAACTTCAAGGGTTGCGTCAAGGCGGGTCGCGATACCTGGGGCAACCACATGAGCTACGGCGTGCGTGAATTTGGCATGGCCGCCATCATGAACGGCATCGCCCTGCACGGTGGCTACATTCCTTACGGCGGCACCTTTTTGACCTTCAGCGACTACAGCCGCAATGCCATCCGCATGGCTGCGCTGATGAAAACCCGCGTCATTCATGTGTTCACCCACGACAGCATTGGCTTGGGCGAAGACGGCCCGACGCACCAAAGCGTGGAGCACATTCCCAGCATGCGCATCATCCCGGGTCTGGACGTGTGGCGTCCGGCCGATGGTCTGGAAACCGCTGTGGCCTGGGCCTGCGCGGTGGAGCGCCGTGATGGCCCCAGCGCCTTGTGCCTGTCGCGCCAGAACCTGCCGCGCCTGACCGATATCAGCATGGTCGACAACATCCGCAAGGGTGGCTACATTCTGTCGGACATGGACAACGCGCAAGCCATCATCGTGTCGACGGGCTCTGAGCTCGAGATCGCCATGAAGGCACAGGCCGAGCTGGCCACTCAGGGCATCGCCACCCGTGTGGTGTCCATGCCGTGTACCAATGTGTTTGACCGCCAGACCGACGCTTACCAAGAGATGGTGATCCCTTACGCCACACCCTCGGTCGCCATTGAAGCGGCGCACCCTGATTTTTGGCGCAAGTATGTCGGCCGCCACGGTGTGGTGATTGGCATGCCCACGTTTGGTGAGTCGGCTCCCGCACCCAAGCTGTATGCCCACTTCGGCATCACGGTTGAGCGCGTGGTGGCCAATGTGCGCACGATCGTGCACCGTGCAGCGAGCAAGAGCGCCGAGCCCTTGCCCGACACGGTGGTGCCCTCCATCAACTGAGGCGGGTGACAGGCATGAAGCCATTTGATCTGGTCATGTTTGACCTGGACGGCACGCTGGTGGAAACCGCCCCCGAAATCATGGATGCGGTCAACGACGTGCTGTCACGTTTTGATCTGCCTCTGGTCACGCAGCAGCAGGTCAACGACTGGATTGGTCATGGCACCCTGGAGCTGCTGGTCAAGGCCCTGGCCATGGTCAGTCAGCGTGACCCCGAAGAGGTGCGCCAGGGTGAGCAATTGCGGCAAATGGTGCCTGTTTACAACCAGGTTTACGAGCAGCGCTGCGGTACCCGCAGCCACCTCTACCCGAAGGTGCGCGAGACGCTGGAGAGCTTGCGCACGCAGGGCGTCAAGCTGGCTGTGGTCACCAACAAGGAGAGTCGCTACACCCAGGTGGTGCTCGATGTGCACCACCTCACCGCCTTGTTTGATGTGGTGATCAGCGGCGACACCTTTGCCGTGAAGAAACCCAATCCGACCGGTGTGGCGCATTGTCTGGCGCAGTTTGGTGTGACCCCGCAGCGCGCCCTGTTTGTCGGTGACTCCAGCATTGACGTGGCCACTGCCCGCAATGCCGGTGTGCCTGTGTGGGCGTTGCCGTATGGCTACAACATGGGGCAACCGATTGCCGACTGTGCCCCCGATCGCCTGATCGAAGATTGCTCTGCGCTATTGATGGCATAGCAATACAGGCAAGTTGCGATTGGGCTAGAAGCTTTTTTTATTTAACTACAAGGAGTTTGGTATGACGATCAAATTGGGTATCAATGGCTTTGGCCGCATCGGCCGCATGGTGTTTCGCGCAGCGGTGCAAAACTTTGACGACATCGAGATCGTCGGTATCAACGATTTGCTGGAACCTGACTACCTGGCTTACATGCTGCAATACGACAGCGTGCATGGCCGCTTCAAGGGCGAGGTCTCGGTTGACGCCGGCACCTTGGTGGTGAACGGCAAACGCATCCGCCTGACCCAAGAGCGCGACCCGGCCAACCTGAAGTGGGCTGACGTGGGTGCAGATGTGGTGATCGAGTCCACCGGCCTGTTCCTGGACAAGGTCACCGCGCAAAAACACATTGACGCGGGTGCGCGCAAGGTGGTGCTATCGGCCCCCAGCAAGGACGACACCCCCATGTTTGTCTACGGTGTGAACCACACCAGTTATGCTGGCCAAGCCATTTTGAGCAACGCTTCTTGCACCACCAACTGCCTGGCACCCGTGGCCAAGGTGCTCAACGACAAATGGGGTATCAAGCGCGGTCTGATGACCACGGTGCATGCCGCCACCGCCACCCAGAAAACCGTCGATGGTCCCAGCAACAAGGACTGGCGCGGTGGCCGCGGTATTCTGGAAAACATCATCCCCTCCAGCACCGGTGCAGCCAAAGCGGTGGGCGTGGTGATTCCGGAAGTCAAAGGCAAGCTCACGGGCATGGCGTTTCGGGTGCCCACCAGCGATGTGTCCGTGGTTGACCTGACCGTGGAACTCAACAATGCGGCGACCTACGCCGAAATCTGCGCCGAGATGAAGGCCCAAAGCCAGGGTGCCATGAATGGCGTGCTGGGCTACACCGACCAAAAGGTCGTGTCCACTGACTTCCGTGGCGAGCCCTGCACCAGCGTTTTTGACTCCGAAGCCGGTTTGGCCTTGGACGGTACCTTCGTCAAGGTGGTGAGCTGGTACGACAATGAGTGGGGCTATTCGAACAAGTGTTTGGAAATGGCCCGCGTTGCTGGTTTGTACAAAGGAGTCTAGAGATGAAAGTGATCCGTTTTGCTGATGTGATTGCCAGTGGCGCTGCTGCTGGCAAACGGGTTTTTATCCGTGCTGATTTGAATGTGCCCCAGGACGATGCTGGCAACATCACCGAAGACACCCGCATTCGCGCCAGCGTGCCGTGCATTCAGATGGCGCTGGCGGCAGGTGCGGCTGTGATGGTGACCAGTCACCTGGGCCGCCCGACCGAAGGCACGCTGACGCCTGCCGATTCTCTGGCGCCAGTTGCCAAGCGCATGGGCGAGTTGCTGGGCCGCGATGTGCCGGTCGTGGCCAACTGGGTCGACGGGGTCGATGTCAAGCCGGGCCAGGTGGTCATGCTGGAAAACTGCCGCGTCAATGTGGGTGAAAAGAAAAACACACCGGAGCTGGCCCACAAGCTGGCGGCCTTGTGTGATGTGTTTGTGCACGATGCCTTTGGCACGGCCCACCGGGCTGAAGGCACCACCTACGGCATTGCCCAGTTCGCGCCGATTGCCTGTGCTGGCCCCTTGCTGGCTGCTGAAATTGACGCCATCAACAAGGCCTTGGCCAATCCCAAGCGCCCGCTGGTGGCGATTGTGGCGGGCTCCAAGGTGTCGACCAAGCTCAGCATTCTGCAAGCCTTGGCCAAAAATGTCGACAACCTCATCGTGGGTGGCGGTATCGCCAACACCTTCATGCTGGCGGCTGGCCTGAAAATTGGCAAGAGCCTGGCCGAGCCCACCCTGATCGGTGAAGCCACCGCCGTGATTGCCGCCATGAAGGCGCGCGGCGCCGACGTGCCGATCCCGACCGATGTGGTGACAGCCAAAACGTTTTCTGCTGACGCTGTGGCCACCGTCAAGGCCGCCACCGATGTGGCTGACGACGACCTGATTTTGGACATTGGCCCCGTGACTGCCGCCAAACTGGCCGCTCAGCTCAAGTCTGCGGGCACCATCGTCTGGAACGGCCCAGTGGGTGTGTTCGAGTTCCCAGCCTTTGAAGGCGGCACCAAGACCATCGCCATGGCGATTGCGCAGTCCGATGCGTTCAGCATTGCCGGTGGTGGTGACACGCTGGCGGCCATTGCCAAGTACGGCATTGAGAAAGACGTGGG
>JAIFMR010000099.1 GCA_020048255.1 Rhodoferax sp.
TGTCGCCCATGTGGGTCGGAAAAATGCCGAAAAAAGATGCCGAAGAAAAGGCCATGATCCAGCTCAAGCGCGTGCGCATTGCCGAGCAGGCCGACAAGTACCCGCTGCAGCTCTCAGGTGGTCAGCAGCAACGTGTTGCCATCGCACGGGCGCTGTGCCTCAAGCCCAAGATCATGTTGTTTGATGAGCCGACCAGCGCGTTGGACCCGGAGATGATCAAGGAAGTGCTCGACGTGATGATCGCCATGGCCGACGAAGGTATCACCATGCTGTGCGTGACCCACGAAATGGGCTTTGCGAAGGCGGTGGCAGACCGGGTGATCTTCATGGATCAAGGCCAGATCGTCGAGCAAAACAACCCGCACGACTTCTTCAACAACCCGCAAAGCGATCGCAGCAAAGACTTTTTGTCGAAAATTCTGGGGCATTGACCAAACTGCGGTTGGTCATTGCTGCAATTTCAGGTGGTGTGTTGGTCAACTTGGGGCGTGAAGCATCAGGATTGGCATCCGCCACGACCCGGCACGGAACGCCAAGGCTCTACTGGTCATGTCCTTTTAGACCAAGGCGCCCGGCACGGCGACTGGGTCAGGCGCATGCGGTTTTCGAGTGAAATCACGCGCGGGGATATAAGAACAGTGCGCGAACGCCTTGAGTCGCACGCCTTCCTCTCCAAAGCCCGGTCGCCTGACCCAATCACCGCACCTCGAGGTTGTTGGAATCCAGCTGGTTCGCCAGGGACTTGCCTAGTTCTGTGGGGTCTGAACGCTGCAAAGGCAGGTATTTGTGCTCGCTGTCATCATTGATATTGATAGCTGCCAGCGCAGTACAGACCGGGGCTAGAGCCTGTTTTGATGTAAATCTCTAAGAGTTAACGCTGCACCCACTCCAAAACTCATCAGCGCAAGTGCAACTTGCATCCCTCGCAACTTCTTCTTTGACCACGCACCGTAAGGCATGGTGGCTGGGTTGGGCGACCGGGCTTTGGAACGCAAGGCGTGCGTCCCCAGGAATAGGCCCACCACAGACCTTACCCCGCGCGTGATTGCGTTTCAAAACCGCATGCGCCTGACCCAGTCGCCAGGCCGTGCAGCACCTCAACGCGCCGCGTCAGTAGCCCAATGCCGTTTTGCGAGTACCTTGGACCAACCCACAAAGACCCACATCGAATATGCCCAACAAGGCTTGATTGCGCCCGCCATCTGAGTCGCCTCACTATGATTCACACCCGTTGCTCATGACAAACAAGCGACTAGTGGCATAATTTATCAATATGCCACTTTTTTGGATCCGACCATGAAAACAACACTTGAAGTCAGCCCACAAGGTCGAATCGTCATACCCGCAGCTATCCGAAAACAATTGGGGATTGAATCAGGTGCCACCTTGGTGGCCACCGTGATAGACGGCAAGTTGGTGCTGGAGACGCAGGATCAACTGCTCAAGAATTTTTACGGTCGTTTCGCCAAGGCCCGAATGCAGCCTGATTTAGCCGTGTCTGATGAGCTGATCAGTGAGCGCCGCCGTGCCGCCGCCCATGAGTAAAACAACACCTGCGGTGGTGCTGGATGCGTCGTGCCTGCTGGCCAGTGCCTTTGGTGAGCTCGGTGCTGAAATGGTTCGTCCGCTGATTTCCGGCGCCATGATCAGCACCGCAAATTGGTCGGAGTTTGTGCAAAAAGTACAGCAGCACGGCATTGAGACAGCAGGTATGCGTGCCGAGTTAGAGGGTGCCGGCTTGCAGATTGTGCCGGTGACTGTGCAGCACGCTGAAGCTGCCGCTGAACTGTGGCCCTTGGCTCGACCACTCGGGTTGTCGCTGGCCGACCGCCTCTGTCTGGCCCTGGGTTTAGCGAAAGCTTCCAAGGTTTACACCACAGACCGGGCATGGACACAACTGCCAGAACTGCCTCATTTGCAGGTGATTTGTATCCGATCAGCCCAAGTCCTGCATGAGATTGCCGACTGAACAGGCAGACAAACAATCTGAGATTACAAGAAACCCTCAATCGAACACAAGGAACGTTTTACGGAAATAAGACTTGCCGAATCAACGATATTTGCTGCTGCACAACTTCTCTTTCCAAACCGACAAAACTATGTGGTGCAAAGCCACTACATGGGCCACCCATGGACTTAACACCTCCATCCACGAGCAAAGTCTTTTTGACCGGGGCCTTCAATTTTCCGACAAATTCCTCGAACACTACCGTATTTGAAACCTTGCAAGTATCTTGCTTATGTTGAACAAAAATAACAGGGGCAGTGTGAACCGCCTCGTACACGATATCCGTGGGCCGCTTGTAATGTGAACCTGATGAATAAACGTAGGCTTTAACGGAAGCATGGTTCAAGCCAGCAATATTGGCGATAGAAAGGGCTCCGTTTGAGTGCCCATGCACCACCAGTGGACCTTTGTACCGTTGAGCAATGGCGTCCAAAACTGCTTTCAAATCGGTTTGGTGTTCAGAACCAGCACGCCAACGCCCATCCTCAATGCCATCTTTGCCGAGACGATCAGAAGGGGCATCGATCAAATAAGTGGCAACCTTCTTTTCCCACCAATAATCCCTACTACGAGACTGAAAACTGAAGGAGCGATCCAATTTTTCGTTTTGAATAGATAAGACGCTCGTACCACCAAGTAAGAAAACCACGCCAAATTCAGCTCCCTCTGGCACACGTTCGATCACATCGACAGTGACATTTCTGGGCGTCAGCACTTTGAACAAGCTTTCGCTCTCTTGTTGTCGCAAAAACAGGCGAATGCCGTGCGTATTTTTACGCTCCATTTCTGGAAGGTAATCATCCGCATCGTCATACCGATCTACTTTTATCAACGCAGGCGTTTGAGATTGTCCAATGCTACAAACCAGTGCCAACGAGACTGCAAAAAAACCCATCCGAACGCTTCTCTCAATTCCCATCATGGTTTCTCCTTTAAGCGCTTAGTTGTTCAACTCCCAGCAACCTTCATGCGCTTGATCAGCACCGACCCAACCGTTTTAGCCCCGTAGTTGTAGCTGTCTGCACCTACCGCCACAATGTCTTTGAGCATGGTTTTCATGTTGCCGGCAATGGTGATCTCTTGCACCGGGAAGGCAATGCGACCGTTCTCCACCCAAAACCCACTGGCTCCGCGCGAGTAATCACCCGTTACCGCATTGACGCCGCTGCCCATCAACTCGGTCACAAACAGACCGGTTCCCAGGCGCTGCAGCATGGCTGCCAAATCATCGCCCGGCCGGGTCAGGCGCGAAGTCAGCGTCAAATTGTGCGAGCCACCGGCATTGCCCGTGGTCTTCATGCCCAATTTGCGGGCCGAGTAGCTACCTAAAAAGTAGCCCTGCACACGTCCCGCCTCGACCACACTGCGCGCTTGCACACGCACGCCTTCATCGTCAAACGGCGAACTGCCCTTACCCCGCTTGACAAACGGGTCTTCCAAAATATCAATGTGTTTGGGAAAGACTTGCTTACCCAAAGAGTCCAGTAAAAAAGAGCTCTTGCGGTACAACGACCCGCCGCTCACGGCCTGTACGAAGCTGCCCAACAAACCCGCTGCCAGCGGTGACTCAAACAGCACCGGGCATTCTGTGGTGGCGATCTTGCGGGCGTTCAAACGGCTTAGAGCCCGCTCGGCGGCATACTGGCCAATCGACTCGGGCGACGCCAGCTCGGCTGCATCACGCTGTGAGCTGTACCAGGCATCGCGCTGCATGTTGCTGCCCTTGCCGGCAATCGGCGACACCGATACCGAGTGACGCGAGCTGGCATAACCACCCCGAAAACCATGCGTGTGGGCGCTGAAAAAATGTGACTGCTGCACCGACACACCCGCACCTTCGCTGTTGGTAATGCGCTTGTCGACCTTGAGAGCCGCGCTCTCGGTTTGCAGCGCCAACTGCGCCGCCTGATCACTGTTGATGCTCCACGGAAAAAACAGCTCCAGATCGGTGCGCTGCTCAGCCGGTTGGGCAATGTCCTGTTCATCCGGCAAGGCCGCAAACGGGTCCTCTGCGGTGAAACGGGCAATGTCAAACGCTGCTTGCACCGTTTGGGCAATGGCACGTTGCGAAAAATCCGAGGTGCTGGCATTGCCGCGTCGCTGGCCGATGTGCACTGTGATGCCCAGCGACTTGTCACGGTTACGTTCCACGTTTTCAATCTCACCCTTGCGCACGGAGACGCTCAGGCCACAGCCTTCAGACGCGTGAGCGGCAGCGTCGGTGGCGCCGAGTTTGCGTGCATGCTGCAGCGCGCTGTCGACCAGGTCTTCAAAGAAGGCACGGCTGTAGGCAAAGCCGGCGTCAGCCTGCTGCGGTGTGCTGACTAACGCCAAAGCGGAAGGAGACGCCTTTTTATGCCCGGCGGATTTTGGTGATTTTGGTTTGTTCATAGCGGCAGCTATGATACTTGTCTATGTCAAGAAAACTCAAAAAAGGCTATTTCGTACGCGGTGAATTCGTGGCCGAGGGGAGCGAACGCGATATTGAGCTCAAAGCCGAGCTCAAAGGCACCGACGACCAAAGCCGCACCGACCTCAAGCGAGAAAGCACCGAACTGCAAAAAATCGGCGCCGACCTGCTCACCCTGCGTGCTGATTTGCTGGCACGTCTGGCCTTGTCTGACAAGTTCAAGGATGCCATTCTTGACGCAAAGCGCATCACCAACTTCGAAGGAAAACGTCGCCAGATGCAATTCATCGGCAAGCTGATGCGCCTGCTGGAGCCTGAGGTGCTGGCCGATGTCAAAAAGGCGCTGGATGAACAAGCCAACGGATCTGCCAGCGAGAACCTGGCGCTGCACCAGGCCGAAGTCTGGCGCGACCGGCTGATTGCCGACGAAGATGCCGCTGCTCAGTGGATCAGCCAAAACCCGCGCACCGACACGCAACAGTTGCGGGCACTGATTCGTCAGGCGCGCAAAGATGCGGTGCCCGAGAAGCCCGGTGCCGCCGTGCGCCACGGCCGCGCGTATCGCGAGATTTTTCAGCTGGTGCGCGAGGCCCTGACCGCCATCCCCGACAACGACGCCCCTGCCCCCACTTTCAACGCCGCCCGGGAAGCCTCATGAGCCCAGCCAACCCCTTTGATGTCATCAAGATCGGCATCGTCTCCATCAGCGACCGGGCGTCGGCCGGTGTTTACGAAGACAAAGGCCTGCCCGCCCTGCAAGACTGGCTGAGCAAGGCGCTGCAGAACCCGCTGCAGTTTGAGCCCCGCCTGATTCCTGATGAGCAAGCCACGATTCAAGCCACATTGATCGAGCTGGTGGATGCCGGCTGCGCCCTGGTGCTGACCACCGGTGGCACCGGGCCTGCGCTACGCGACGTGACACCCGAAGCCACCCTGGCCATCGCCCACAAGGACATGCCTGGCTTTGGTGAGCAAATGCGGCAGATCAGCCTGAAGTTTGTTCCCACAGCCATTTTGTCCCGACAGGTGGCGGTGATTCGTGACCAGACCCTGATCATCAACCTGCCCGGCCAGCCCAAAGCCATTGCTGAAACCCTGGAGGGCCTGAAAGACGCCAACGGCCAGCAAGTCATGAACGGCATTTTTGCCGCCGTACCGTATTGCATTGACCTGATTGGTGGGCCGTATCTGCAAACCGATGATGCAGTGTGCAAGGCGTTTCGACCGAAAACCGCTATCCGCACATTTTCTTGAACGAAATCGCCCTCTAACCCCTGCGAGTCATGCGCAATTAGCTATCAATAAGGAAGTAACCTCTTACTTGCCGACCAGTTGATTGAGGCGCTCGGCCTCAAAATGTTCACTCAAGGTGGCATCCCCCGGCACGCAGCCGGGCTCACTGCGGTTCACTTGCAGCGTTTCAATGGCCTTCCACAGCATCGCAATCTGGTGCTCATGACCGGAGGCGTTGTCAATCAGACCGCGCATGGCCTGGCTCAAGGGATCATCACTCTGGGTGACGCCGTAGGCTGAAAACCCCATTTTTGAGGCAGCTTCTTCCCGCTTGACGTCCAGATCGGCCTGAATGATGCGCGCTGGGTTGCCAACCGCTGTGGCGCCTGCGGGCACCGGTTTGGTCACCACCGCATTCGACCCCACCTTGGCGCCATCACCCACCGTAAAACCACCCAACACTTGCGCGCCCGCCCCGACCACCACACCGCGCCCCAACGTGGGGTGGCGTTTGGTGCCTTTGTAAAGCGAGGTGCCGCCCAACGTGACTCCTTGGTAAATGGTGCAGTCGTCGCCAATCTCGGCGGTTTCACCCACCACCACGCCCATGGCGTGATCAAAAAACACCCGTTGTCCCACCGTGGCACCCGGGTGGATTTCAATACCAGTTAAAAAACGGGCAATATGCGACACAAACCGTCCCAGCCATTTGAAGCCATGCGTCCAGCAGGCGTGCGCCAGTCTGTGAAAGATCACAGCGTGCAGGCCGGGGTAACAGGTCAGGACCTCCCAGGCGCTGCGAGCAGCCGGGTCGCGGTCAAGAATGCATTGAATGTCTGAGCGGATTCTGGAAAACATCATCGAAGTCTAGCCTCCAGGCAAAGACGTCGACGTGGACAGGGGCGAAGGCTCTGCGGCCGCGTTTTTAAGCATCATTTTGGCCATGCCCCGCAAGATATGGATTTCTTCCTGCGTGACGGCTGCGCGATTGAACAGCTGGTTGAGCCGGGGCATGAGCTTTTTGGGCGCTTGCGGGTCCAAAAACCCGATCGCCACCAGAGACTGCTCCAAGTGCGCCAACATGCCCGCCACCTGCGTTGCATCGGCCAGCACAGGCTCAGCGGTGGCAGGGGCCACTGGGTAGGCTGCCAGCGCCTCACGCCAGTCGTAGGCAATCACCTGCAGCGCCGCACCCAGGTTGAGCGAGCCAAACTGCGGGTTGCTGGGGATGCTCAAACACACGTGGCACCGGTACACATCGTCGTTGCTCATGCCAAAGCGCTCAGAACCAAACAAGAAGGCCACGCCGGAGTTCAATGGTTTTTCGGCCTCTAGCCCTTGTTCTGATTGCGCAGTTAGCTCTTCTTTAAGGAGCATCTTGAAATGCTCACGCGGGGTACGGGTGGGCGGACCGAAGTCGCGTGGTGTCATGGCCGTGGCGCACAAATGGGTCATGCCTTCCAAGGCGTCGTCCAGGGTCTCAACGATGCGAGCGTTTTTAAGAATATCCAGCGCACCGCTGGCACGTTGAATGGTTTCCTCACGCCGCAGCACATTGGGCCAGCGCGGAGCCACCAGCACCAGATCGTCAAAGCCCATGGTTTTCATGGCGCGCGCCGCCGCCCCCACATTGCCGGCGTGGCTGGTGTTGATCAAGATGAATCGCGTCTGCATGGTGGGCCGTTAAAATAAAGCTATTGTCGCTGCCCCATGGGGTTCGGCGACGCCACCCACAACACGCCACTCCAGACAAATGCAAGGTCTGCAGGGCAACTACTGACGCATCATGAACTCTCCCAATCTGCATCCGATGATCAACGTGGCTGTGAAGGCCGCACGCGCTGCGGGGGCCATCATCAACCGCGCCGCGCTGGACGTTGAATCGGTACGCGTATCGCAAAAGCAGGTCAACGACTTCGTCACCGAGGTCGATCAGGCTTCCGAGCAAATCATCATCGAAACTCTGCTCGGTGCCTACCCTGGCCACGCCATTTGGGCCGAAGAATCTGGCCGTACCCATGGCGCGCAAGACTCCGAGTTTGTCTGGATCATTGACCCGCTGGATGGCACCACCAACTTCATTCACGGTCTGCCGATTTACTGCGTCAGCATTGCGCTGGCAGTTAAGGGCAAGGTTGAGCAAGCCGTTATTTACGACCCGAGCCGCAACGACCTGTTTACCGCCACCAAGGGCCGCGGCTCTTACATGAACAACCGCCGCATTCGCGTGGCCAAGCGCACTCGCCTGCAAGAGTGCCTGATCTCCACTGGTTTCCCGTTTCGCCAGAGTGATGACTTCAACACCTATTTGCGCATGATGGGCGACATGATGCAGCGCACAGCAGGCCTGCGTCGCCCCGGTGCAGCGGCACTCGACCTGGCCTACGTGGCCGCGGGCTTTACCGATGGCTTTTTTGAGACCGGCTTGCAACCCTGGGATGTGGCTGCTGGCTCGCTGTTGATCACCGAGGCCGGTGGACTGGTGGGCAATTTGTCAGGCGATGCAGACTTTTTGGAACAGCGCGAATGTATGGCGGCCAACCCCCGCATCTATGGCCAACTGGTCAACGTTTTAGGCCGGTACAGCAAATTTGCCAGTGCCGGTGACAAGGCGGCCGTGCGTGCTGCCGTTGCAGAACTTGCACCGACAGAGCCGGATGCCGACTCAATTGAAACCGCACCGGGTCAGCTTGACGACGCGGACACAGCGCAAGACGCGCCCTTCTGACCCCTGCCCCGACTCAATCACGCACAGGTAAGGTCAGCTGGCTGAGCGAAAGGGCTTGAGTTGCTCCGGCGTCATCGCGTTGAGCATGTCATTGGCGTAACTGTAGCCTTGCTCGGTGATGGCATCAAAGCGATCCCACTGCAGCATACCGACCCGCTCCAGGGGCGGGTTGAAATACAAATCGGTCAGCTTTTGCGATTCCCGCTGGCGCGAGGTGCTGTACAAAATACTCACATTGAGCAGGTAAGCCATCAAGGACGGTAATTTGTAGCGGCGCTGGCTGCGCGGCCGCAAGCGGTCACGCAACAAGGCCCAACTGTCGGGCATGTCCTCCATGGGCAAGGGGCGTGGCTTACGGGTGCCCATGTCGACCCCAATCACTTGGCCCACACCCCGGCGCGCACGCATGACGTTGACCGGAAAGTTGTTGAAGGTTCCGCCATCACACAGCAAATCACCTGTTTTGAGAACAGGTGGAAACGCGCCGGGTATGGCCACACTGGCCAACACCGATTTGAACAGACTGCCCTGGATGATCACCTCCTCGCGCGCCTGGCTGTAATTGCTGGCAATGCAAAAGCAGTTTTTCCACATGTCTTCCACACCAGCGGCATGACCAAAGATGCTGTTCACCGCCGACTCCAGAATTTGCCGCATACGCCGGCCCCGAATCAGCGAAATCAACGGGATGAAATTGAAATCACTGGTGGGCTTGCGGCTGAAAGCCTCACGGGCCGTGTCCATCAGCTCCCCTGTCGGGCGATCCGAACCCACCATCGTGGCCATGATGGCACCAATGCTGGTGCCGCCCACAAAGTCCACCACAATGCCGTGCTCCTGCAACGCCTTGTACAGCCCCAAATGGGCCAGCCCTTTGGCGCCGCCCCCTGCCAACACCAGGCCCACCGCGGTTCGGCTCTGGATGCGCGCCAGCCGGGCCATATCTGCATCGAGCGCGGGGCGCACATGCACATGGTCTGTCACCGCACGGCGCGCCAACCAACGCTGTGTATCGCGTGGGCTACGCAGGTCGGCATCGTGCAGCAGCACCAGAATTTGTGCCGCGTCGCTTCGGGCGCTGCGCTGGGTCAGGCAGACCGTTTCGGTTTGGGACACCAGCGGGGGTTGACTGGCGTTGGCAAGCAACAAAATTTCATCGCTGTGGCGCGTGCAATGCTGAGTCCAGGGGCTGGCATGAGCATCGCCCACCAGCAACACAAAATCGTGGTCACGCTCCAACTGGTCCAGGTGCAGGGCAATACGCCGGTTGCTGTCCTCGCTGGTGGCAAAAGCCGCCCCAAGCGGCAGTTGCAGTGCCTGGGCCACGCTGTCGGCAGTCACAATGCAAACAGTGCCGACAGGTCGCAAGTGCTGGGCCAGCCGCTGGGCCAGGTCCATCTCGTTGACGCCGTCGGTAATCGGTAACAAGGCCATCACGGCCGGTGGCGGTACCACCGGATTCTTGTTGGCTGTGGCCAGCCGTTTGACCATCTGGCGCGTCAGTGCAATCGACACCTGGGCACTGCTGACCAGCAGGCTGTTGAACTCTGACTTGGCCAGGCGAACCAGCACCGAGTCCCGAATGGCCACCACCGTGGCCGAGCGCGGGTCGTCGGTGTAGAGGCTCATCTCGCCAATGACTTCACCGCGGCCCATCTCGCGCACCATGCGCTCACCGCCGTCGTCATCCTGCAAAAACACCCGCAAACGTCCGCTGATGGACAGGTACATGGAGTCCCCTGGCTCGCCCTGGCGCATCAATGTCTCGCCCGCGGCCAGCTCGACCCACTGAAGATGCTGCCGCAAAATCGCCATGGCTGCCGGGTCGACCTCGCTGAGCATGTGATGCAAATGCTGGTTGAGTACCTGGTCCGGAAAGTTGGATGACATGAAGCGCCTGGTCGTCAGAAAAGTGTGGTGATGCGGGTAGTGTCACGAGTCAGTTCAGTGCTGACCTGTGCTGAGCCGCTTTGAGCCAAACGAATCATCTTGGTGTTGGCCTGCAAAATTTCGGCCAGAAAGCCGCGCACCCCGCGTTGCTTGGCGTGTTTCACCATGCGCTGCTGCAGCGCTGACCCCAAACCCGAGCCCTGCCAATCTGGGTGCACCATGAAAGCCGTCTCTGCAATGTTGGTAGTGGCGTCCACAAAGTAGCAGCTCTGGCCCACAATCTGCGGCTGCTCGCGTGTGCCCGTCACCGCCACAAAAGCCACCTCGGTTTCGAAGTTCAGGTTGCACAGGCGCTGAACATCCTTGGCTGAGAGCTGGCGCACATTGCGGAAAAAACGGGTGTAAACATCCGACTCTGGCAACCGATGAAACAGCATGCGAATCGCCTCCCCGTCGGATGATGTGGCGCAGCGCAGCAGCACCTGGCGCTGGTCCTTCAGATGCACCGTGACTTCATCTTCCACCGGATAAGCCCGCATGTTTTGCAGCGTGTGACCGCGCGGCAGGTAACCCAACTCCTGTGCCTGCGCAAACAATTCAGCGCGAAAACGGGGGTGGGCCACCTCAATCAAAGCCACAGCACGCTCGCGAATCGACTTGCCAAACAGGTAGGCAATGCCAAACTCGGTTATCACATAGTGCACGCTGGTGCGCGGCAAGGTGGCACCCTCACCGGGTAGCAAGATGGCGCGAATGTTGGAGCTTTGGGTCTCAACGTCTTCCGAGCTCAGGCAGATGATGGGCTTGCCGCCCGGGCAGAGTGACGCGCCTTCCAAAAACTCGGCCTGGGCAGCGACACCGCTGTAAAAGTCCCCACGTAGCTGATCCACACACACCTGGCCGGTGAGATCCACCGCAAAAGCCTGCGTCACCGAAACCATGCGGTGCTGCGCAGCGATCGTTGCGGTGCTGCAGACCACATCAATCGGCTGAAAAGAAAACAGCGGATTGCGGTCCAGCAGGTCGTACAGGCGCCGCGAGCCCATAGCAAAACTGGTCACAATTTTGCCGACCTGTTGGGTCTTGCGCCGGCCCGTCAGAATGCCATGCTCGAGCAGCGGAATGATCGCGTCGGTGATCACATCTGAATGAATCGCCAAGTCCTGCCGGTCCGCCAGGTGCTTCAAGGCTTCGTTGGTGATGCGGCCTAGCCCGATCTGCAAGGTGGCACCGTCTTCGATGATGCTGCCGATGTAGCGCGCAATTTGGGTCATGGCTTCTTGGGGCGGCGCCTGGTGCACAAACTCAATCACCGGGCTGTCCACCCACACCAGTTGCGTGATCTGGCTGATGTGCAAGGCCGAGTCACCCATGGTGCGGGGCATGGCGGGGTTCACCTCGGCCAGCACCACCCGTGCATGCGCCACCGCCGCAGGAATCACATCGACCGACACACCCAGGCTGACATAGCCAAATTCGTCAGGCAGCGACACCTGAATCAAGGCCACATCGACCGGAATCCGCCCGATGGCCATCAGCCCCGGAACACGCGCAATCGACATCGGCACATATTCCGCCTGCCCCTGTTTCACCGCCGCACGCATGTCCTGGCCGACAAAAAAAGTGCGGTGTGCGTACTTTGAAATACATTGGCCAGTGTCATCGTGAGGCACCGCATGCAAAGCCATGGAGATGGAGCAGGCCCAGCGTGAACTCCAATATGCGCGTTCGATTCAGGAGGGCTTGCTGCCCCAGGAGCCCCTGTTTGCTCATGAACAGCGCATGCAATGCGTCGGACGCATGCGCACGGCACGCGAAGTGGGAGGTGATTTTTACGATGTTTTTTTTCTGGATACCGATCACGTCTTCTTTGTGATCGCTGACGTTTGCGGCAAGGGCCTGCCGGCGGCCTTGTTCATGGTGCGCGCCATTGCCATCCTGCGCGCCCAGTCGGGTTATGACCGGCAGTTCACCGACTACGCGGCACGACTCATCGCCCGACTAAACCGGCAGCTGTGCGACTACAACGATGCACGGCAATTTTTGACCGCCTTCTGCGGCATTGTGGATCTGGAGACAAGAACCCTACGGTATGTGAATGCCGGCCACAACCCGCCAGCGTTGGCAATGGGTGGCCAGGCGTTTGAGTACCTGGAAGAGCCCATCAACCCGATTGTGGGCATGTTCGACGGGCTCAGCTACCAGGTTGGTGAAGTGGTGCTGGCGCCCGGCAGCGCGCTGCTGCTGTACACCGACGGCGTCACCGAGGCTGAAGACAAAAACAAGGCCATGCTGGGTGACGAACCTTTTCTGGCGGTGTTGAACGCAGCCAGCTCACGCGCAGCCGGTGACTTGGTTGACACCGTGTTTTCGGCCGTCAGCAGGTTTGCGGGTGACGCGCCACAGTCAGACGACATCACCGTCTTGGCTTTGCGTTGGGCTTGAGTCCTGCAGCACCCAGGGCAACTCGTCGGCGTCCAGCGGCTCCATGCTGCGCATTTGATGCGCCAACACATCCAGCGTGGCCTCAGACGCATCAAGACCCACTGAGTTTCTGGCCCGTATGCGTTCACGCAAATCAGCAGGGTCGGCCTGGGGCGCCAAAATAGCAAAGGCTGCGCCATGCGCCTGCGCCAGTGCCCTAAAAACATCCCGGTCGGCACGCTGTAAAAAGGTGGCGTCCACAATCACCGAGCAACCTGCACCTAGCAACAACTGGCTGAGTTCTAACAGCCGGGCGTAGGTGCGCTCATGTTCCATGGGGGTGTAAATCCCATCCCCCACCGCTGACCCGCTATGCCCGGTGCTATTCAGGCCAAACAAGCGCTTGCGCTCGACATCCGAGCGCACACGCACGGTCAAGGCTGCGTGGTCACTTTGCAACATCTGGTTGGTGACAAAAGTCTTTCCGCAACCCGACAAGCCGTGGGTGATGACCAGGCGCTGGAGAGGAACAGTAGCCAATTGCTCGGCCAGAGCCAGGTCGACCCGGACATCGTGGTCCCCACCGTGGGTCTGGTCCCGGCGAATGGCCGCTACCTTGGCGCGTACCAGCGCCCGGTAGACGGCATAAAAGCGCAGCACCCGCACCGACTCGTAATCGCCACTGTGGCTCAAGACCTCGTTGACAAACCAGTTGGCCAGACCTGGCTGCTGGTGTGCCAGCAGATCCATGTAGGTAAAAGCAATGTCGCTTGCCACATCGATCCAGCGCAGGTCATCGTTGAACTCAATGCCATCGAACAACCGCACCCGACCATCGAGCAACACCAGGTTGGCCAGATGCAGGTCACCATGGCACTCTCGCACCCGGCCCGAGCGCTTTCGCGCTGCGAACAGCACACTGAGTTCAGTATGCTGGGCCATAGTCCACGTTTTCAGTCCAGCGAGTCGGACCAACAGCTCGGGTGAGCCAAGTTCCTGCTGCAATTCATCAAAATTTTCAAGGGCTTGCAGCAGCACGGCGCTGGCCGAGCCAAAGCGCGTGTCCGCTGCAGCGGGAGCCGCCGCCCTGTGAAATGTAGACACCGTCTCGGCCAGGTCTGACAGGTGCTGTGGTGCCAGGTCACCACGGTCACACAGCCGGTCAAGCCGCCCGGCTTCGTCAAAGCGGCGCATTTTGACGGCGTATTCAAAGGGTTCATCTTCGCCCTGCCATTGCGGTAACTCGGGCGTGTTGTAGATGCCCACCACGTCGAGGTAGATCTCGGGGGCAAATCGGCGGTTCAAGCGCAGCTCTTCATGGCAAAAAAATGCGCGTTGTGCCAGAGTGGTGAAGTCCAAAAACGGCAACTTGACCGGTTTTTTGATTTTGTAGGCAAATTCGCCCGCCAACAAAACCCACGAAATATGGGTCTCCACCAGCGACACCCCCGGCACCGGGTGCGGATACGCACCAGGCTTGAGCAGCGCCTCAATCAGGGGGGTGGGGTAGGCATCCATGAACGCATGATGCCAAATTCCACTCTGAATGTCACTTTTCGGACAACGCCTGGGCCTGAATGGCGGTGAGCGCGATGGTAAACACAATGTCATCCACCAAGGCGCCGCGTGACAAATCGTTCACTGGCTTACGCAGCCCCTGCAACATGGGGCCGACCGACACCACGTTGGCAGAACGCTGCACGGCCTTGTAAGTGGTGTTGCCCGTGTTGAGGTCCGGGAAGACAAACACCGTGGCCTGCCCTGCTACGGCACTACCAGGTGCCTTTTGTGCAGCCACTTCGCGCACCGTGGCCGCGTCGTATTGCATGGGGCCGTCAATCACCAACTCGGGCCAGCGGGATTTGGCCAGGACCGTGGCGGCACGCACCTTCACAACGTCGTCGCCAGAACCGGATTCGCCGGTGCTGTAGCTGATCATGGCCACCTTGGGGTCGATACCAAAAGCCACGGCGCTGTCGGCGCTTTGTTTGGCGATCTCGGCCAGTTCCTCGGCGGTGGGGTCTGGGTTCACAGCGCAATCGGCGTAAACCAGCACCTGCTCCGGCATCAACATGAAAAAACAGGACGACACAATCGACGAGCCGGGTGCCGTGCGGATCAACTGCAGCGCCGGGCGCACCGTGCTGGCGGTGGTGTGCACCGCCCCGCTGACCAAGCCGTCGACCTCATCGACCGCCAGCATCATGGTGCCCAGCACCACCGTGTCTTCCAGCGCCATCATGGCCTGGCTGGGCGTCAAGCCCTTGCTCTTGCGCAAAGCCACCATGGGCGCGACGTACTTTTCGGCAATCTGATGGGGTTCCAGAATCTCCAGCCCCTGGGGCAGCTCAATCCCCAGAGCATCGGCCACCGACTGAATGACTTTTCGCTTGCCCAGTAACACGCAGCGCGCAATGCCTTTCTCGGTGCAAATGACTGCTGCACGGATCGTACGGGGCTCATCTC